>CAZVPQ010000246.1:0-4437 GCA_964628675.1 uncultured Hyphomicrobiales bacterium
AGACTATTGCTAAATTATTTTTCGAGGTTCACGACCCAACGGAAATCAACAGACAAGGACCAGACATTGGCAAACAATATAGGTCCGAAATATTCTATACTAATGATAAACAAAAAGAAATTTCAATTAAACTGATTAATATTTTAGAATCGAAAGGCTATAAAATAGCAACAAAATTAATTAAAGCCGAAAATTTCTGGGTTGCAGAAGATTATCATCAAAATTATTATAACAAAAGAGGTGGTAACCCATACTGCCACATATACAAAAAAAGATTTTAATTAGAATTGTTTTCAATTCTAATAATTTAATTGTGATAGTCCTTAGACCCGTCACCGACAACTATAATTTATTAAGAATTAGTGATTTTATCTACTAATTTCCATTCGCCTGCTAATTCTAAAAGTCGGTGTTTGCAATATATAATAATACATTCCGGCAGGTAAATCTTGGAAATCAACTAAATATGAATATTTGCCCGGCATTAAATGTTTATGCACAATAGTTTTGACATTTTCCCCCATAATATTGCAAATATATAATTTTGTCTCTCCGCCTTCGAATACTTCAAAATCAATTGTAGTACTGATTTCAAATGGGTTAGGTCTATTTTGGGATAATACGATTTTGCCATCGGATTCAAATAATCTAAGTCCGCCTTTTTCGCAATAACCTTCTAATTTGAATTCTCCGGATTTGAGACTAAGCATTGTTTTGCCCTTACCTAAAAGAGAAATGTCAGACAAGGTCAATGGGCTTAAAGTGTCATTACCCAAAGCAACTTTGAATTTTAATTTTGTTAAAACAGAATCTGTATCAAAAGAGACAGGCAATTGTATAGAAACAGTTTTGAAATAGCCGTTTACATCACTTTGTATATAATCTCCTAAATATTCAAGCATAGTAGCATTATATTTTAAATTGAGCTGAAATCCGGTAATTGTCGGTCGAAAACCAAGTTCACTCAGATTGCTAATTTTAATCGGAACTTCGTAAATATTATTCTGCAATCCGCTAAACGAAGCAATTGAAATAGTCGCAGTATCTATTCGCGGTTTTATACCTTGTCCGATTAAAGAGACAACAGATTCTTGACCTGCTCCCTGATAGCTTATAACCAATTTGCTATTATCAAGAGTCAGTTGTTCGGGAATAAATCGTAAAGATATATCTTTTGATTCACCTGCATTAATTTTTTTGAACTCATTAACATTTAAAATTTTAAAATGCTTGTCGTCGGGACCGGTAAGTTTTATTGAATTAATAACAATATCTTTTTTGCTTATATTTTTAATAAATAATGATAATGTAGAGTCTTTAAAATCGCCCAATTCAATATCACCAAAATCAATATAATCCACCGAAGCTTGTAATTCCGGGATAATTCCTCTGCCACTTATTTTTTGTGTGATTTTTTTACCGGGTATATCAATTTCAATATCAGCCGAAATATCCCCTTCTATTGATGGAGTAAATTTAATAAAAATCGGTTCGACTTGATTTGCTTCTAATTGGAAAGGCGAAGAATTATCAATTATCTCAAAATCCTCGGCATTTTCACCTGTTATTTTAATATCTTTTATTTCAAAATCGAAATCAACATTATTGATAATAAAAGTATCTATTTTCATATATTTAGATTCATTGACCACAACATCACCGAAAGCAATGTCAAAAGCTTTAGCTGAAGCTTCTTTGATTGAATATAAACAATCAGACGTATCTGTTTGCAAATCGGTTTTTTCAAGATTCCAAATTTTAGCTGTGCTGTCGGCACTCGCTGTAAGAATTCTCCTGCCATCAAAATTAAAAACAGCAAATTGAACAGAACTTCTATGCTCTTTCAATATTTTTTTCAATTCCCCGGTATGAGCATTCCAAAGCCGAGCCGTATTATCTATTGATGTAGTTAGAAAATAATCACCTGAAAAATCGAAAGAAGCAGAATTGATAGGATTTGTTGCATTTGCAGTGTCAGGGTGGACAACTGTAAATAAAGTATCTCCGGATAGAATATCCCACATTACTGCTTTGCCATACCAACCTGCTGTAACTAATTTTTTTCCGTCAGAGCTGAAACTTCCGTGAATTGTAGTTCCGTTATTAAAAGATAATTCTTTATATAATTTACCTGTTTTTGCATTCCATAATTTAATATATCTTGAATTCCCGGAAGTCATAATATATTTATCATCAGGACTGAACACAGCATACCAAAGTTTATATTTTTCAGAAGTAATTATTCTGATAAATTTGCCGTTTTTTGCATCCCATAGTTTTGCAGTTCCGTCCCAACTTGCTGAGACAATATATTTGCCGTCATTAGAAAAATTGGCAGATTTGACAAAATCACTATGCCCTGTAATTTTAAAAGCAATCGGAGAATTTTTGATTTCGGGATTGGAAATATCCCAAACAATAATAGTACTGTCATCACTTGCAGAAACAACTTTCTTGCCATCGGGACTAAAATTCGCCCATCTGATAGGTCCCGTATGTCCCAATAATATATGCAATTTATAGCCGTTATTAGCATTCCAAACCGCTACTGTCGAATCATCACTTGAAGTAACAACCAAATCGCCGAGTTCATTAAAATTAGCTGTTTCTACGACTTGAGAGTGATGAAAATCCATAGTTCTGCCAACATTATTGGGCCACAATTGCATAGCTCTTATCATTAAACTGTCGGTTATTACTTCAGGCACTTGCCAATTGTAAATCAAACCGTTAATATTTTTAGCTAAAATTTCCCAATTCTTACCGCTATTTATTGAATATTCCAATTGAATGACATCTGTTGGCAATAGCCCGCTCCATTCAACAGGCACAGTGTCTCCAATCGAAAGCACATTCCCGCATACAGGCTTAATTAATGTAAGGTTTCTTTGCTTGGGAGGTGTATTTGGAAAACCGGCAGTAATTAATACTTTTTTGCCTAAGCAAGCATTAGAGCCAATATTTAAACTATCAAAAACTAATGAGGAATCAGCCGGAGTATATCGAATGGTTATTTTATAAGTCGAATCTTTCGGAATTCTAACAGTCGGAGTACCGGCATCTAATCCTCCTTTTATAATTTTAAGCACCGGATTAGTTAATGATAGATCGTGTATAATAATATCTTTGTGTTGTGCTGTGAAAGTCAAATCCATATCCTTGAATTTCCCCGGCAATACGGCACTAAAATTCAAATATTCAGGTTTAATCTTCAAAGCAGGTTTGTAAATATCGGGAATTTGGAACTCAATTTCATCATAATCGGGATTATTGATTAAAGAAAAGTTGATAATATGTTCTTCTTCGCAATTATCCTGTGGTTGCCAAATTATTTGAGATGGAGAATAATTATATATATAAGAAACAGAGGAATTCACAGCTTTTTCTATATCCAAAGAATCAGTTAATTTGTCAAAATAATGCCCTCCCGATGAATCGCAAATATCTTTAATGCCTTGCGATGCTTCCAAATCCAAAACGAGACAATAAATTTTAATATTTTTCTGTCTCGCCATTTCAATAATTTGATTGGGGTATTCGACTTTTTTATTGTCGGTAATAAGCAGAATTGATTTGCTATTATTGCCTTTTTCTGCAATACTTATTGCACCCAAGGGATAAAATAGAATACCCGGGCTATAGTTGGAAATTACGCTTGGCGTTAACTCGTCAATTGCATTAACTAATAAGGCACTATCATTAGTAAATTCTTGATTCAAATAGCCATGTCTGTCGAAACTTGCTATTGAACATTCGCTTTTATTATTCAAAACTCTAGCAATAACTTTGTTGGCTATATTTTGAGCAATAGTAAAATTTTGATTGGTACCTTGATAAGAACTAATTGCTAAATCCATTGACAGAACAAGTGATACGGCATCATAAGTATTTTGTTTTGATTCTTTATAATCACTTATTATTGTTGCATTACCATTATCTTTGACGATAAAATCATTTTGATTTAAACCGAAAACAGGTTTATGGTTATCATCAAAGACAAATAGTCGGGATTTTACATTAGGATAGTTCTCAATCTGAGAATTAATAACATCAATAGTGTTATCTGCAAAAGCCAATGATTGCATAAAAATAACAGCAATGATAAATCCTGCGCATTTAAAAATTCTTTTCATTTTTTCCCCCACTCAAAGAAATTTATAAGTACTTTGTGCTATAATCATTTAGCACTAAACACTTATAATCAAAATTCATACCAGATTTCAAATAGTCCATAAACCGCATCTGCACAACATTTCTAAGCTATAATTTATTCAACAACTTAATTCAGCTTCACCTTGCCAAAAACAAGGGTTACAAATTTACAAAAAATGGTAGAAAAAAAAATAGGATAATAGTGTTTATTAAAGAAATACTTTAAATTCTTTTTACTTAAATTGTTAATTCATAAAAATTTCCTTATATTTTGTAGAGGAAAAA
>CAZVPQ010000247.1:0-4434 GCA_964628675.1 uncultured Hyphomicrobiales bacterium
ATTATTAACATAACAAAATGAAAGGGCAAATAAATGTCAAAAAACAATAAAAAAATCAATTCTAGCGGCAATTCCTGTAAAAAATTTATGATTGTTTATGATAAAGATATGAGAAAACAGGATTTACTCAAAGATATTTTCAATCAATTGTTCGATGAAATCAGAATTAATAATATTTATGATGAATTTTTTATTTCAGACCTCGATTTTATTATTAAAGATTTTATTGATAATTCTGAATTGAGATAGTAGAAAGTTCATAAAGTAGAAAGTTCATAAAGTTCATAAAGTAGAAAGTTCATAAAGTAGAAAGTTTATAAAGTTCATAAAGTAGAAAGTTCATAAAGTTCATAAAGTAGAAAGTTTGTAAAGTTCATAAAGTAGAAAGAAGTAATAATTCGTGAATTAGTGGCGGTTCTTTTGTAATTGTGTATTAGCAACGTAGTTGCGGAATGTTTGTAGTATTCAATTTATTTTGATGCCAGAATTGCGTAGCAATGGAATATTTGATTTTAGAAAAATTCAGCATTCAGCATTCATAATTCAGAATTTAAAAACGCTTTTTTATAAATTAAATAGGATAAAATATGAAAGATGTATTTGATTTAATCACTGACAAAGATTTAACACCGGATTTAAAACTTTTAAGTGATGTTTGCGGTATCGAAACGGTTAAAACATTATTGCGAAATTTGAACGGACTTAGTTTTTATATACCCAAGATTTCGCATTTGGATACTTTGGTAATAAAATATTATCAATTGAATAAAGATAAAAGCTATAAACAAATAGCAAGAGAATTAGGTGTTTCAGAGCCTTATTTAAAGAATTTGGTTGTTAAGAAAGCTAACTGATTTGTATTCCATCCTTCCGAAGGTTTGAAACCTTCGGAAGGATTTCTTGGTCACGGAAGGATTTCTTCTTCATACATCAAATTTATCGCCGTATTTGATTTTCAAGAGTGCTTTTTTGATTTTGCTTAGCATTTTATCTATATCAATTCCCTTGACAATGAAATCGTTAATGCCGAGTTCCAATAAGCGGTTAACGGTTTCTTCAGATGTATCCTGTGTATATGGGATAATGGATATTTGTTTTAAGAAAGCATCTTTTTTGATTTTTTCCAGAAAAGAAATTCCGTCCATCATTGGCATGTGAATATCAAGTAATATCAAATCGGGTTTATCATTATATTTCAGATAATTGTAAGCTTCGTCGCCATTGTCCATTTCGATTGTTTTGCAGTGAAGAGTAAATTCAATTGCAACTTTTATTGAGTTCCGGTAGTATATTTCATCATCGACTATCATCAAAGTAAGATCAGATAAATTCATTTGTTTGCCAATGTAAATGAATAAACAAAATTTATTTACAAAACTTACAAAAGATTTTCCTTGATTGCAAAATATTTTATTAATTAGAGTATCATTTATATTGAATTTTATCAATTCATTTCTATTAACTTTATTTATTGATTATTAATTTAAAAAATAAAGAAAGTTTGGAATTATCTACTTTTATGAAATAAACACCGTTAGACAAATCGCTAACATTGGCACTTATATTCTGCTGTCCGGTTTCAAGAAAATTATTGTATAATTCACGAATTAATAAGCCATCTAAATTATGCACTGTTATTTTTGTTCTCTCCGGTATCGGATTACTGAAACTGATTGTAACCATACCATTTGTTGGATTTGGATATAGTATTGTTTGCGAATTAGGATTTTCTTGTACTGGTGTTCCTGAAAATCTTGCTTTATATAAAAATAAATAATTACCAGAACTACACAATATATAATTACTTTTATGACTAATATCTATACTATAATAAGTTCCATTTGCGTATTCATAAATAACTTTTCCAGTTTCCATACTCCAAATAATAAGTGAATTTGCACCTTGTCCATTAGAAGTAACCAAAAACTTATCATCGGGAGAGAATTCAATACCTGATAGGCTCGGTCCGTTTATCGGAAGTTTCCATATTAATTCTTTTGTATTGAAATCGTAAACTTCTACTCCGTAATTAGGGTCGCCTGTGGCTACTGCTATATATTGGCAATGTTCTGATACTCTGCTTCCCCGTGAATTTATGAAATTGTCTATACTATCTAATGTATTGAAATCATATACTATATAGCTACCGAATACTTTATAATAATTTGGGTTCCCTGGATTTGATGGATCTTCATAAGTTTTAACTAAATGTCCTATAAAATTATTGTTATCACAAGTAAAAAATACTACATCCGTTGATACGCCAACCAAATTAGGCTCTTTTGGATATATTTTAGTTTTTAAAATTGATTTTGTTTGTAAATTCCAAATCCTAAATCCATCAGGTATTGTAGCTATAAAATATTTCTTGTTTTTTGATATGTCATAACTTCCGGTTAATACTAAATCATCATTTTCTAAAGTATCAACAACTTGGAAAGTTTTAGTATCGAATATTTCTATTTTGGTTCTTGAGACATTAGTCCGAATAAAGTTTTTATCATTATTAATAAAAAACACTTCGTGATTACCGGGAATTCTATTTATTTCCTGTCCTGTTTTAGCATCAAAAAACAAACCGTTTTCCAACCCCATAGCCCAAATAATGGAATCGTTATCTGAAAATTTTACCTGAAATAAACCTGCTGATTGATCTGTGTCAATATCCCAAACTGTATCTTGTGCAAAACTCTGTCCCTGCACCTGCTCTAATCCTGCAAAAGCAAGCAAGAAAGCTATTAAAAAAAATAAATTTGTTTTCATTTTATCACCAATCTATTAGAATATCAATAGTTAATTTTACAAAACTTACAAAAGATTTTCCTTGATTGCAAAATATTTTATTATTTAGAGTATCATTTATATTGAATTTTATCAATTCATTTCAAGAAACTTTACGTTAATAATGGAAACTTGTTTACGTTAGCATTGGAATGTATTTGGTTTTGATTATTTTATCAAAGAAAAGATTTCCCTTGATTGCAAAAAAATATATTATATTTTGCAACTTTTTGCGAGTTTATGACTCTATTTATACAAAGCGATTATTTATTAATTCTATTTTGATAATGGAAGTGCAAGACAAAAAAGAACAATTTTTAGAATTATTAGACCCGATACGTGATAAACTTTATTTATACGCATTAGCTCTCGAAAAAAATACGGAAGATGCAGAAGACCTTGTCGGAGAAACAATTTTGACTTGTTATGAGTATTTCCATAAGCTAAAAGATATTAAATCATTCAAAGCTTATATGTTTAAAACTGCCCGAACTAAGTTCAGACGTGAAAAACACAGGTCTTGGCTTTTCGGTCAATACGATGATAAACAAGCGGAAAATTTGATTTCGAACGATGCCCAACCGGATTTGCCTATTGATATTGAACTACTTTATAAGGCTTTGGGACGATTACCAGCTAAGCAAAGTGAAGCAGTAATATTATTCGAAATTTCCGGCTTTTCTTTAAATGAAATTCGGCAAATTCAAGGAGGCACTTTGTCGGCTATCAAATCCAGAGTCAAAAGAGGAAGAGAAAAACTTAGCGAAATGCTTTGCGATGACAATAATTCAAATAGAATTGATAATAAAAGTTCGATGTTTACTAAAAAACAGGTTATGCTATGAAAAATAATCATAAATCAATAGATAGTTATTTTGAATCGGCAAGAAAATATAAATCCCCGTTTTCACAAGACAAAGCGCGCAGTCTTCTTGAAAACAAAGATTTAATTAACAGCAACAAAATAACTCATTTCACAAAAAAAGGAGTACTGAAAATGACTATAATATCATCAATTGTATTAGTATCTTTGCTTGGGCTTTTCAATATGGGCTTGTTCAATTCCAATACCGATAATGCCATCTTAAAAAGCAACAGCCCAAAGCAAAATATCATCAAAGCCAAAAGCAATGCGGTAGAGCAAAATCCCAAATTATCGAGTTTAAATGTAAAACCAAAAGCACAAAGTAAAACGAATTCATTGAAAGAAGCTAAAAAAGTCAATAAACATAAAAGCAATATAATTATGGGTTTGCACACAATAAAACTAACTGAAAAAGAATTTAATAAGTTGGGTATTTATTATGATTTTGTTTTAAGCAAGAATCCGGAAAATAAAAATCAATCTTGTATTGAATTTTGGAGGAAAATTTCACCAAAGTCTTCTATGGGTCAGTATTTTGCTAATAAATGCAATGGAGCTGGTGTTATATTGAAACCATTGGATACAAATACTAAATTTATAAAAATTCTGCCGGATATAATAACTGATAGTTATGGCAGTAAAACAATTAATAATTTTCCAAGAATAAAAAATCAATTTGATTCAAATTACCATGACTTAGGAAAAATTTTGGATTCTTTGAATAATCAAATCAACAATTACATAATGGTAAATAAAATGGTTGCCATCGAAATACCTTACAAAGATGA
>CAZVPQ010000248.1:0-4433 GCA_964628675.1 uncultured Hyphomicrobiales bacterium
TTAAAGCCTTACTAAGTTTTTCAGACATTTTAACCAATTCATTAATAAGATAATTATCATCAGTTCTTTTCTGATTCTCAATTTCAGATTTTTGCTCTGCGATATTTAAAGCCGCCAAAACAGCAATGGTTTCTTCTTTTTGATTAGGATAAGAATCTTCAATATTTCTCATTTCAGTATCAACTTCATTGGCAAGTGATAAAATAGTATTTTCATCACTTCCTTTTAATTTATACTCTCTTCCTCTAATCCCTACTCTAATATTTTTATCCATATTTCTAACCATTGCTTTGTTATAGATAACAAACATTAATAAATATTGTATCAACAATATTTTCAAATTATTATTTTTTGCATTAAAAAACCGTTTACTCAATTATAAATTTACATTTTTATTTTAAACAATGCAAAAAATATTTCTTCTTACGAAATAATTTTTTCTAATTTAGCAAGATATTCATCAATTCTATCAACCAAATCATTTTTATTTTCAATATCTAATTTATTTTCATCACGAGATGACTTTTCATTAGATAAGTTCTTTATTTTTATGTCTTTTTCTTGATTTAAATCCGTCAGTGCTTCGATTTTTTTGCTGTTGATGATAGCATTATTAGATAATTCTGCAAGTTTTTTATTGAGTTCGATAACAATATCATCATTGATTTCATCTTTTTTTTGATTTAGTTCTTGAATTTCAGATTTCAATAGTTCGTTTTCATCATTTTTACTTTTGAGTTCGAATTTTAAATCATTAATTTGTTGAAGCTCTTGCTCTTTTTTACTTAAAACTTCTTTTAATTCATCATTTTGATTTTTCTGATTTCCTAATTCTAATTTTAAAGATTCAAAGTCCTTTGTTTTTGCATTTAAATCAATATTGAGATTATGATTTTCCTCGGTTATTACCTTTATACTATCGTTAAGTTTTTGAAACTCATTTTTGATATGACTCAATTCAAATACTTTATCATTCAAGGAAAATTTTTCATCTTCCAAAATTTTATATTGCTTTTCTAAATTATTTCTTTCATAATCTAATTCTTTGATTTTTTCTTTATAATTAACAATTACAGCATTTAATCGTTTGAGTTCCAAAATATTTTGTTCAAGCTCATTATCTTTTATATTGATTGTTTGCTGCAACTCATCAATTTTGCCTAAATATTTCTCTAATTCAGCTTTTTCTTGTTTGATTGTAAGCAAATTATGAGAATATTCATTTAATGTTTTTGCATCATTATCTACAATTATTTGTAATTCATCAATCTTATTAATTAATTCTACTTTTTCTTTATTGTGATCTTTGTCTTTTAAAAATAAAGAAGCTTTTAATTTATCAACTTCCTTTTGCAACTGAATAGCTCTATCGGTAGAATGAATCTCATCGATTTTCTTTTCGAATTCTTGAATTTCATTTTGATATACTGCAATCTCATCTTTAAGGTCTTGTATAGTTTCCGCACGTTCGTGAAGAGCTAAGTTTTTACTGGCAAATTCTTTCTGAGCCAAAGAAAAATTTTTCTTAATTTCATTAAGCTCAACAAAAGTTTGTTTAATGTCGTAATTTTCTTGCTTTAATTTTTTAATATCTTTACTAACTTGATCAAAAAGATTAGCTTTTCGTTCTAAATCAGGGACTTTATCAATTAATTTATTGTAATTATCCCAAATATTATCAAATTCAACAACCTTCAAACGAAGTTCTTTATTCTCTTGATTTATATTATTATGCTTTTCAACAATACTGTTTACTATTTGCCATAATTGCTGAATAGCAACAATGAGACTATTACTGGTAGAATCAACTTGATTCTTTTCATTTGAATTTTGATTGTTATTCATAACTAATAAATAATTTATTAATAAAGTTAAAATTTTCGCAAATGAGCATTAAATTTCTTTTCAACAGCACTAATTATTTTATCAAGAGTTAAATTAACTTCTTCGTCTGTCAAGGTACGTTCTGTTGACGAAAAATTCAATGAGAAAGCTAAACTTTTTTTGCCTTCACCTAATGATTTGCCTTCAAAAACATCAAAAATAGAAGTTGAATTTAATAATTTACCACCTTTGCTATTGATTTCACTTTGAACACTTTGAGCAGATGTAGTCTTATCTAAAACAAAACCTAAATCTCTTGTTATTTTTGGGAAAGGCGATACAGGAGAATAATAAGCTTTTTCGATATCAATTTTGTATAATTTTGACAAATCCAAATTTGCAATATAAACTTTGCTTTCAATATTGAATTTCTTAAGCAATTCCGTATCAACTTCACCGAAATCACCTATAATCTCTTTTTTATTCAAAATAGTCATAGAGTTTTTTGAAAAAACAGGATTATCAATAGTTGAAATCTTTAATTTTATCCCCTTGAATCGGAAATAATCAATAAAATCTTCTATAATTCCTTTAATATCATAAAAATCATTAGCATTGTCTTTTTTATTCCATTGAACCGGTGATCTATTGCCCACAAGAGCTATTATCAATTCTTCTCTTTCCAAATATCCTTTAATAAAAGTATCTTCTAAATTCGCGTTGTAATGGAAAGAACGACCTATTTCAAATAAGCTCAAATCGTTATTACCAAGTCTGATATTTTTTTCTATCGTTTTCAAAATTGAGGGGACAATCGAAGGTCGCATAACCGATAATTCTTCGCCTAAAGGATTTGCTATTTTTATATAATCATCGTCGAAAATTTTAGCAGAACCCGGGTCAATCATATTTTGTGTAATAATTTGCTTAAATCCGCGTTTGATAAAATAATCGGATATTTTAGGTCGTAATTCAGGAAGAGCTAATTTATCGGGAACTTTGCTTTCGGAAAGACTAACAGATACTGAATAATCAGCATCTATATTATCATAATTATATAGTCTGGCTATCTCCTCAATCAAATCTATTTCCATACTAACATCAACTCGGGAAAAAGGAACTTCAACAGAAACAAACTCATTAGTAATTTCAATTGGTTCAAATCTTAATTTTTTTAACATATCAACCATATCATCAGAGCTAATATTAATACCGATTATATCATTTGCTCTTTTATATCTGAGTTTTAAAACTAATTTTTCTTTAGGATTGGGATAAACATCGATAATACCCTTGTCAATAATGCCACCTGTTAATTCCGCAATCAATTGGGAAGCTCGATTCAAAGCATAAGTAATATTATCAATATCAACACCACGTTCAAAACGATAGGAAGCATCACTTTGAATTGCGAGTTTTTTGGAAGTACGACGAATAGAGGAAGGATTGAAAAATGCAGATTCCAATAACACATCAGTTGTATTATCGTTTATCTCACTATTTTCGCCACCCATTACACCACCAATAGCAACACTTTTCTCCGCATCACAAATCATTAGCATTGAATCATCTAAAATTCTTTCTTTGCTGTCAAGAGTTGTAAATTTCTCGTTTGCTTTTGCAGTTTTACAGATTATAGTATTGCCGGTAATTTTATTCAAATCAAACGAATGCAATGGTTGTCCGCATTCCATCAAAACATAATTCGTAACATCAACTACAACATTTCTCGGTCTCAAACCAAGCAAAAGCAACCTGTTTTTCAGCCAATCGGGAGATTCTTTGACTTTGACATCGCGAATAACCCTTGCCGCATATCTCTGACATTTTTCTTTGTCTTCAATAATAACTTTTATCTTGTCACTAATATTATTATCATTTTCTAATATATTTATTTCCGGAATTTTCACTAGGTTCCCGTTATAAGCAGAGAGTTCTCTTGCAACACCAATATGGCTAAGACAATCTGCTTTGTTAGGAGTTAAACTAATATCGAAAATTATATCATTCAAATTTAAAAAATCATAAAGGGTTTGTCCAATTTTAGAATTCTCAGGCAAAACTTTTATACCACTTGCATCGCTACCGAGTTCCATCTCTGCTTCGCTACATATCATACCGTCCGAAACAATTTTTCTTACTGCACGACTCACCAGTTTAAATCCGCCTTGTGGCACAATTGCGCCGGGAAGACCTAAGATAACTTTTTGCCCTGCTTCAACATTGGGGGCGCCGCATACAACAGTATTGACGCCATTGCCAAAATCAACCTCGCAAACAGAAAGTTTATCAGCATTAGGATGTTTTTCTTTTGATAAAACTTTTGCAACATAAAAGTTTTCATATTTTTTCTTGTAGTCAATAATTTCTTCAACTTCGATACCCAGCATAGTTAAAACGTGGTCTAATTGTTCAGGATTTAAATCAAAATCCACTAATTCCTTTAGCCAATTATAAGATAAATACATAAGTCCATTATTTTTGTTAACAAAATATTATAATTAATTTTAATTTATGCAATTTAAGAATTTTTTTAGGATTTTTTGATACTAAATCAAGGAAGATTTGGAAAATATTTTTTTGGAAGAGAAATTAAGAGAAATACATAG
>CAZVPQ010000249.1:0-4424 GCA_964628675.1 uncultured Hyphomicrobiales bacterium
GAAATTTATAATAAAAATGATGAAAGAATTGATTTGTCTAATTGGAAACTAATTTTTTCTGATAATTCAAGTTTTAATTTTCCGGTAAATACATTCATTGAAAAAGATAGTTTTTTAGTTATTATCAGAAATGAAAATAAATTTTCTTTGATATACCCTGATGTTAAAAACAAAATAGGTTCATTTGTTTATGATTTATCCGGTATTGGCAGTTTTATTAAACTGAATGATGCTTACGGGAGATTAATTGACACTGTTTATTTTTCGTCAAAAAGCCCTTGGTCGCAAAAGCCGGACGGAGGAGGTTCTTCTTTGGAATTAGTAGCTACTGATAAAGATAATAATAAAGCAGAAAATTGGAAAACATCTATAAATCACGGAACGCCGGGTAAAACAAACAGTATCATTACAAATTATATAGATGATTCATTTGGACGAAACAATTTGATAGATTCTTTAATTGTTTTCCCAAATCCTACACAAGATATATTAAGAATTAAATTTTTAAACTCTATCAGTAGAAAAATAGAATTCAAAATTTACGATATGCAAGGAAATGAAAGAAAGATAAAAAATACATCAAAAAGCAATTTCAACAAAAATTTTTATATAACAATTACATTAGATAATTTACAATCGGGAATTTATTTGCTTCTTATGAATATTGATAGTGAGACTTTTACAAAGAAATTTTGCATTAATAAATAGGGAGTTTTTGATATTATTATTTACAATATTCAGTTGTTTTATTTTATTTGAAAGTTTGTGATGAGAAGAAATAGGATTTTCTTAATACCTGCTGTAATTTTCGGATTATTCTTAAGCTTAATTAATGCAAAAAGTAAAGTTAAGGAATATTATATCACTTGCAATCCATCGGATTTCGAATATATCAATGCACATCCGAAAGAAGACCACTATATTCCAATTACTATAAAATACGGTGATACTACTTGGTCAGATGTCGAAATGCGTGTACGCGGCGACGATACAAGATTGTATCCTAAAAGGTCATTGAGATTAAAATTTAATGGAAATGTATTTTACACAGGTCGAAAAAAAATTAATTTTAATGCCGAATACGAAGACCGTTCTTATATTTGTCAATATTTAGCTTCGAGAGCTATGAGACGTTCGGGGCAAGCATGCTTTAAATCCGAACATATAAGATTATATTTAAATGGTAAATTTTTAGGTTTATATCTTCAAAATGAAGTAGTCGAAGATGATTTCTTGCCACAATGGGGTTTTAATAAATATGGTAATCTTTATAAAGCATACAAAGATGATGCATCAATGAGTATTTACGATGATGTTTTTACTGTATGGAGTAAGAAAACAAATGATAGTGCCGATAGACAAGACTTAATAACATTAATTGACAGTTTAAACTATGTCCCTGATAATGAGTATTATAATTTCACGCATAGATTTTTTGACTATGATAAAATGATTAATGTCTTAGCTATGAATATGCTTTTGGCAAACGGTAGTACTTATTATCATAATTATTATATGTTCCACGATTTGAATAAGTCTAACAAATGGTATTATTTGCCTTGGGATATGGACAAAACTTTTTTCAGATATGGTTATCTTTATGCTTATCATCGCAGTTCATCATATTCTTCCCCCGATAATCCGTTTTTGGAAAGGGCGATACTTTGCAAACCTATATTCGATGATATTCAAAAAAGGATTGATTTCTTAGTTTCAGATTTCTTTAATAATGATTATTTCGACCCGATTATAGATAGTTTGAAAACAGTTTTAAGTGTTTCTGTCGATGAAGACACTGCGGATAATACCGATTTGGAATCTTTTTTGAAGGACTGTGATTACAATAAAAAATTTGTAAGCGAAAGACCGGCAAGATTGAAATATCAATTTGAAAATTGGCCCACAAGTTTCAAAGTTGAATTTACTAGAAAGATATATTATGACTCGGTGCGTTTTGTTTGGCATCCTTCATTTTCCCCTATTGGTAAATCAATAACTTATGATTTATATTTTGGGAATGAAGAACATTTAGATAATGAAAAATATCTCATTGGCACAAATTTAACAGATACAACTTTTGTATTAAATAATATAGATAAACCGGGAAAATATTATTGGCAGGTGGTTGCAAGTGATGGAACGGAGAAAGTTAATGGATATAATCATCCTATACCAATTATTATAAAAAGCACAACAGATTTCCCTTGTTTGATTACTTCTGATACAAGGTTTACTAAGGATAATTCCCCTTATGCAATAAATTGTAATGTAGAAGTCAAGCCTTCTGCTAACTTAACAATCGAAAGAGGAGTAGATATAGTTTTTAAAGGTGATTATCAGCTAAAAATCAGAGGCAGTTTACAAGTTAATGGTACAAAAGACGAGCCGGTTAGATTTATCCCTGATTCTTTTACTCCAAAATGGCAAAATATATATTTTCACTATACAACTGATAAATGCACTTTGAAAAATGCAATAATTGATAATGGTTGTATATATTCTCAAAATTCTTTATTAGAATTTGATTCTTTGCAAATGAATTTCACTTATCAAGATACTGCTTATGCTATACCCTTAATGTATTTGGACCAAACAGTTGCATCAATGTATAATTCTAATATCAATAGTAATGGAATCAGACAAGGTTTTATTATTATTAATGCTGATAGTGTTAGAGTTGAAAACTCAAAATTTAATAATACACCTGATGCCGTTGAATTTTCATCTGCAGATAGAGGCTGGATTATAAATAATTATATAACTAATTCAACCGATGATGGTATAGATTTGAATGGGAGTACTAATATATTTATTTCTAACAATATCATAAGTAATTCATTTGATAAAGGTATTTCTATCGGTAATGAAGGCTTAGGTTATTGTGATAATGTCACAACAACAAATAACATTATTTTTGGATGTAGTGAGGGATTCGGAATTAAAGATAGCTCAAGAGTAAAATTAATTAATAATACTCTTTATAATAATAAAATATCTGTGAAATGCTATCAAAAAAGGGAAAATCAAGGCGGAGGTTTCGCTGAAATATCCAATACTATTATGAGCAATGATTCAATTTCAGTACAAGTTGACAACAAATCGTCTGCTAACATTAGCTATTCCTTAACAGATGATACATTGTTAATCGGCGAAGGTAATATTAAATCTAATCCATTATTCGTAGATGCCGATAATCTAAATTTCAATCTCAAAAGTAACTCGCCTTGTATTGATACCGGAGACCCCGCAAGTCCTTTGGACAAAGACGGTAGCAGAGCCGATATTGGTGCTTTGTCTTTTGTTCATAATACCGGATTACCCAAAATTGTAATTAATGAGATTAATTATAATTCAGCTAATGATTATGATACCGGCGATTGGATTGAATTATATAATAACGACGACCACGAAGTTGATATTTCCAATTGGATTTTTAGTGATAGTGATGATTCGCATATTTATAAAATTCCCGATGGAGTAAAAATTGCAAAAGACGGATATTTGGTTTTATGTCGTAGCAAAAATGATTTCTTAAAATATGTAAAAAATGTAAGTAATATCATCGGCAATTTCGGTTTTGGATTAAGCGGTAGCGGTGAGTTGATAAGATTGTTTGATGATAATGGTTTTATCGTTGATTCTTTGACTTATGATGATAAATCGCCTTGGGATTCTGATGCAGACGGCAAAGGACCTACTCTTGAATTAATTTCACCTGATTTAGATAATTCTTTGGCTCAAAGTTGGAAAGCATACAAAAACCATCACGGTACACCCGGCAAGAAAAACGGTACGGATACTGCTATTGATAGGACAATAAAAAAATTCTCTGCGTCAATTGTGCCAAATCCGGTTAATGAAGAATCAAAATTAGTTATTAACATAAAAAATGATATGAATTTGAATATAAATCTTTATAATTCCTTAGGACAAGAATTATTGACAATATATCAAGGCAATTTAAATCAAGGTACTCATCAATATTTATTAAACTTAAGTGGTCTATCAGTTGGCATTTATTATTGTAGGATTACTTCAAAGGGATTGAATTACACTATACCCATTTCGTTATTGAAGTGATTAATTATTATTACTGTTTTAGGGGGAATATTTAATATTAGTTGGCGTTAAAGGAACCTTCATTTAAAAACAACACTATTCAATATTCCCCTATTATTCCTCCTATTTATTTAAATATTCCTTTTGAGTTTGCTACATAAGTTGAGTTTATTCAAATTATATCAATTTCTATTAGCAAAAAAAACAAATAATTGCAATAGCAAAAAAAATTTTATTCCAATGTTTTTCAACAGGGTTTAATTCTAGTAAATATAATTGTTGTATCACTATTTCTGTATTATTGAAAATTCCTAATTCTTTAGATTTAAACTCATCATTTACTATTTCTGCTTGGTTTAATATGA
>CAZVPQ010000250.1:0-4418 GCA_964628675.1 uncultured Hyphomicrobiales bacterium
AACTAGTAACAAAAGGATATGTCCCGTGATCTAAATCCAATAAGGCACCTTGTGCACCCTCGGCCAAAACTTCTTTATTTTCTTTAATTACATTATTTAATAATAAGCTAATATCTGTAATATACGGGTCCATCAATTTGTCAAATTCAAGATAAGTATCAATCATCTTTTCAGTATCAAATTCCTCATACCCATAAATTTTCTTTAAAATTTCATTTTTTTCTTCTAAATTTTTTCTAATTTTATGCTCTAAAACTTTTTTGTCTAACAAATCGACAATACGTATTCCAATTCTGAGAGCTTTATCAATATATGCAGGACCAATTCCTCTGCCGGTTGTTCCTATTGTAATACCTCCATTGGAAGATTCTCTGACTTTATCTAAAACCTTGTGATAAGGCATAATAAGATGGGCTTTTTGGCTTATAAAAAGTCTATCATGAACATTTATGCCGTGCTCTTCCAACATTTTAATTTCATCAAACAAGGCAATAGGATCAATAACAACACCATTGCCAATAATACATTTTACATTTTCAGTAAGCATACCCGAAGGTATTAGGTGCAGTATATATTCTTTTCCGTCAATAACTATTGTGTGTCCGGCATTTGCACCGCCTTGATAGCGAGCTACATATTCAGCTTCTTTACTTAGCAAATCAACTATTTTACCTTTTCCTTCATCACCCCATTGGGTTCCGACTATAACTGTTACGCCCATTTAATTTATCCTCAATTAAGTAAAATTCAATTATTAAAATATACATTTTTTCCAATTATAAAACAAGTATTATATTGGCAAACTAAAAAAGCTTCGATTTTTTGTAACCGAAGCTTTGTAAATTAATGTAAAATATTATTATAAAGAATTAACAACATCTTGTATTGATTTAAAGATTTGAAATACTTCATTCAAATGAGTCATTTCGAGTAAATTTTCAATTTTAGATGTTGGATTCACTAAACACAGCTTAATATTATTTTGCTTCAATGTTTTTAACCCGCTAACAAGCATGCCTAATCCTGAACTATTCATGATTTTAACATTCTGTAAATCAATAATTATACAAATAGCATTTTTTTTAATAAGCTCGTAAAGAATAGAAGAAAAATCCAAAGCATCAGAACCACCTTGAATATTCTCATCTAATGAAATTAAAAAAACATTAGGCTTTATTTCATTTACAATACTCATATTTAAATTATTGTTTTCCAAAATGACACCACGGATAAATTATGCTTTTGACGGAACTATGTTTGAATCCTTTTCGGTTATATCCCGAAGGTCAATTTTCTTGACTTTTTGCATAAACCAAATTACAAATGCACTGGCTATATAAATTGATGAATATGTACCTGTGATAATACCTACTAACATAGTAAATGCAAATCCTTGTAATACAGGACCGCCGTATGTCAAAAGAGGTATCAAAACAAGTAATACAGTGCCAACAGTATTAACTGTTCTTGTCATAGTTTCATTTATACTTTGATTGGCTAACGGAATAAAATCATAGCCCTTAAATTTATCTCTATTTTCACGAATTCTATCGAAAATAATAACAGTATCATTAATAGAAAAACCAATAACTGTTAGCAAAGCCGCAACAATTGATTGATTAAATTCCAAGTCTAAAATTCCAAGATGATGGAATATAACAAGAAATGAGAATGTTACAATAACATCGTGAATAAGAGCTATAACGGCTCCCAGACCGAAGGTAAATTCAAATCTAAATGCAACATATAATAGAATTGCAACAACTGATAACAAAATAGCAAAGATTGCTTGCATTCCCAACTCTTTTCCTATCTTAGGACCTATTTGATCGACTTTTAAAATTTCGATATTATAATTAGGGAAATTATTTTTTAATATCTTATTAATAACTGCTTCACCATTACCCGCATTTTTAATTCTAATCAAAAATTGATTATCTTTTCCAAAAGATTTTATTTCGCTTCCGGAAATACCTGATTTTTCAACAACCTGTCGTATAGTTTCTGTACTAATAGGTTTTTTAAAATCAACAGCTATTTCCGTTCCACCGGTAAAATCAATACCCATAACAGGTTTTAAAATAATACTGGCCATTAAGCCGCCGATAATAATGACTAATGAAACTATAAAGAAAATATTTCTTTTTCCAAGAAAATTTATATGTGATTCTCTAAAAAACTGCATTCTTTTTTCCTTTTAATTAACTTTTAACAATTTTTGGTTGACCAAAACTAAATTTAGTAGCACCACGAGCCAATAATAATTCAATAATCGCACGAGAAACCATAATACCTGTAAACAATGTGCCAAAAATACCAATTAATAGTGTTAAGGCAAAGCCTTGTATAGGTCCGGTTCCTAAGAAATAAAGTATAAAAGCAGTGATACCTGTTGTAATATTTGAATCAATGATAGCGCTGTATGCTTTACTAAATCCTTCATCAACAGCAGATCTCAAAGAACGTCCTTTGAATAATTCTTCTCTAATACGTTCAAATATCAGAATATTTGCATCAACAGCCATACCAATAGTTAATATCAAGCCTGCAATACCAGGCAGAGTCAAAGTTCCTTTAAATGCCGCTAATATCGATACAATCAAAATAATATTAAGAGCTACGGCAAAATCAGCTATGATACCAGCAGTTGAGTAATACATAAACATATATAATAAGACTAAAATTGCTGAAATAATTAAAGCTGTTAATCCGCTTTTAATAGAATCCTCACCAAGTGATGGTCCCACAACTCTTTCTTCAATTATTTTTACAGGAGCCTTCAAAGCACCGGCTTTTAATACGATTTCCAATAAATGTGCTTCTTGTGCATCTGCCATTCCTGTAATCTGAGAATTGCCACCGGTAATTTTAGCTTGTACAACAGGAGCTGAATAAACTAAATCATCAAGAATAATAGCTATTCTTTTCTTTAAGTTAGCACCTGTAATTCTTGCCCATCTTTCTGCTCCATCTGAATTCATAGACATTGTAACCATTGGGCGGTTAGATGTCGGGTCGAATGTTGCCATAGCATTAGTAACTACATCACCGGTTAATTCAGGTTCTGCTTTTAGTGCAAAGAAATTATATGCGTTAATTTTGCTTTGTTTTAATATACGTTGGTCAGGTTTAGCTTCTCTAACTATTTTTATATCTATAGGAATTAAAGCTTTAATTTCCGGTCGGGAAAGAATCTCATTGAATTTTTTCAACATAGGTTGATAAATCATAAAATTATACTCTCCATCAGCAGGGAAATTATCTTGTGTATAATTAACGGGCATTGATTGAGCATTTTCACCCTTGGGTACGTAAAAAGTTAAGAACAATGTTGTAAAAGGATGATCCTCCGTATATTTCTTTTGAGTCTCTTCTTCAGACAATCCAGCATAAGGATTAGCCGTATCTGCTTTAGCCGTTTCGGTTGAATCATTATTGACCTTAGAAGAATCAACTTCAGCTAATTGATTTGAGTCATTAGAATTTACTTTGTTTGTATCATTCATTGATAATGAGTCTTTATGAGTAGCAAGTGGTTCAATACCTTTTCTTCTCTTTGCTTGATCAGCTAAAATCTTATCTATTTTATAAAAAGCTCTTACAATAGCTTGGTTATTTTTCACAAGATTGAATTCCAAACGAGCAGTAGTTTGAAGTAATTGTCTCATTTCACCTTCTTTGCTAACGCCTGGTAATTCAAGCATTATCCTTCTATTGCCTTGTTTTTGAATAGTAGGTTCGGAAACACCATATTTATCAACTCTTTGTCTAATAACTTCAAGAGCTTGATCAATAGCTCCTACTTCATTTTTTTTCAATCTTTCGATAATTTTTTCTTCCGAAGCTTCCTTTATGTCCCCAACGTCAAAATAACTAAGTAAAGACTTTCCCTTAGGACGAGCAATTTTGTCGAAATTAGATAGGAATACATCAATAACAGAAGCATTGCTTGTTTTAGCTTCAGTTTTCGTTGCTTCAATTACTTTGTCAAAAATTTCATCTTTAGTATCGCGTTGAGCCATTTCTTCAATTAATTTAACAACGTCTGCTTCTAAAGTAACATACATACCTCCGCGCAAATCCAATCCTAATTTCAAACGATTTCCTTTTGCACTTTCTAAAGCTTTACCATAGGCTTTGTCAAATTTTTCTATTGTAGCCAAAGAGTCAGCCGAGGTCGAGTCGTTCAATGCTTTTTTTTCATATTCCTGTTTTAAGTCTTCCAATTGATTTGCTTTATAAGTTGGATAAAGCAAAACAAATACCATAATAATAGGAATAACTATTATCAAAATTTTACCAATTTGATTTTTCAATTAATTACCTCCATTTATATTAACTAAATTTATTAGCAAATTATAGAACTACAAATTTATATTTATTTAATGAAATAAGCAAAATCTATTTATAAGAACTTT
>CAZVPQ010000251.1:0-4392 GCA_964628675.1 uncultured Hyphomicrobiales bacterium
TAAAAATATGAAATAATATTCTATTGACAAATTCAATTTCTGTATTAATTAATAATTTTTGCTTCTTCAACATTTTTAGTGAATAATTTTCAATTTCTAAATTTTTAGTATAGGATTTCTTATCTACTCTTTTGGAATAATTTAAAAATTCAGTAGCAAGAAACCCTTTGAATCCGCTAAGGCAGGCTTTGCTGTTGACTAACTTGGGGTTTGGTTAAGTCATATCGAGCGTAGTCGAGATATGTCTTTCGGTAATCTGAGAATTGAAATTATTAAAGGCATTAGCAATATTTCCAATGATATACATAATTACATATTGGTATCATTTTTTTAATGAGTGGCATCAATCGACGACATTATGTTAACGGGACTTTTGCAATTTTAAGAAAATATTGAAATTTATTTTTAGCAAAATCGTATTTTACTAATATTTGTTAATAAAGAAATATGAAAATGATAAAAAAATTATTTGCTCTCGTTTTAATTACAGCTTTTATTTCTGTATTTACTACAAATTCAAAAGAGAATAAGCCATTAGCGGCATATAAAACGGCTAATTTGTGGCATTTTATTGACTACCAAGGCAAAGATATTTTCCCTCCTATCGAATTAGAAAATGTACTGGGATATAATGAAGGTATGATTGCAGTTTCCAAAAATATTCAAGGCATAGAAAAATGGGGTTTTATCAATTTAAGCGGGGAGTTTGTAATTCCGGTTCAATATGACAAAGTTCATCTCTTTTCAAATGGATTTGCTGTTGTTGCTACTTTTCAAAATGATGTCAATTTTCCGGTTCAATATAAATTCATCAATAAAAAAGGAAAAGATGTTTTTCATCATACTTATATTGATGTCTCTGATTTCTCAAAAAAGGGCTTAGCATATACATTAACAAAAGATAAAAAATCAACTTATATAAACACCGCTGGTAATGTTGTCATTGATTTGGGCAAAGAAATAGGCAACGCTTTTTATAATGGTATTGCCGCAGTTTCAGATGAACATTATCTTTATGGTTTTATTGATAATACAGGTAAAAAAATAATTGATAATAAGTATCCGAATGCAGGGAAATATTATGAAGGTTTAATTGCTATTGAAACCACCGGGAAATATGCCTATATTGATATAAATGATAGTATTAGAATTCACGCTCGATTTGATTATGCTCACGATTTCAAAGAGGGGAGAGCTTTTGTCGGCGATTTATATCCATATAGGTTTAAAATCCGATGGGGGGTTATAGACACTAATGGTAAATTTATTGCCAACTATAAATATACTGTTATTAAAGATTTTAGCGAGGGATTAGCCGCAGTTCGCGATAGTGTTAGTTGGGGATATATTTCAAGTGATTGTAAATATTCAATTCCTTCTCAATTCTATTATACAGGTAGTTTTATTGACGGTTTAGCTTGGGCTTCTATCAAAAATAAACGATATGGATTTATTGATAAAAAGGGTAATTATATTATCGAAGTACCGAGGTTTAAAAAATTAATTGATTTAAGATTAAATAAAAGAATGTACTAAATTGTAAAAATAGATAAAAATCAATAACAAATACTAAGTTTCTATGCCTTGTCTATATATACAAATTATGGGATTTACAATATGACTCTATTGTGATTTCATTTTTAACAAAATTATTCTTGATATATATTAAATAATCATAGATTCATAAAATAGTAGAATGAGTTATGTCAATATTTATTCTGGACCTTAAATTTAACTAAAAAAACCTAATTGGAATTAACTAATTAGGTTTTTTTGTTTTAACTAACTAAAACTCATATTTGCTTATTTATAAATTTTCGTTTGCAAAATCCCAATTAATAATATCCCAATACTTTTCAATAAATTTAGGTCTAGCATTGCGATAATCAATGTAGTAAGCATGTTCCCACACATCAATAGTTAAAATTGGTTTTTTGTTCAAAGTAATTGGTGTGCCTGCATTACTTAATTGTAAGATTTCAAGATCGTTGTCTTGATTTAAAGCAAGCCAAGCCCAACCTGAACCAAACAAAGTAGCGGCAGCTTTTGAAAAAGCATCTTTGAAATTGTCAAAGCTTCCGAATTTGCCATTAATTGCATCAGCTATTTTGCCTTTTGGAGCTCCACCACCATTGGGTGATAAACAATTCCAGAAAAATGAATGATTAAAATGCTGAGCCGCATTATTAAAAATACCGCCTTCTGCTTTTGTAATAATATTTTCTAAATTAGTAACATCTGCAAATTCAGTACCTTCAATAAGTTTATTTAAATTGGTAACATAGGCATTGTGATGTTTGCCATAATGATAATCGAAAGTTTCTTCTGAAATAATAGACTTCATTGAATCTTTGGCAAATGGTAATTCCGGTAATTTGAAACCCATAATTAATCTCCGTATTTTTGAAATAATAACATTTATTCTATATCGAAGTATTAAGACTAAAAATATTGTTAGTCTTGCTTATTTTTTGTTTCCGTTAGTATAAACGCATCATCTAAATAATTAATAGAGTAGCCAATTAGGAAAAAAAGACTACGTGTATCTATAATAAAAGATATTTCATCAATTATATATTTCCTATCATTCTTTCCAATTTCAGAATCAAATTCAATAAAAAATTCTGTACCTTCAAAACCTCCGCCACGCAAACCAAGTCTCAGAAAGAATTCATCACCCACTTCGTTTTCAGTAATTATTTTTTTTATCTCATTTATTGCATCTGAACTAAGTTTAATAACTTCAGTATCGGAAATCCCATTTATATCAGGTTTTAAATCAAAAAAAGTATTTTCACTATTTAGTTGTTCACTCATAATCACTGTAGCTCAGTAAGAAAAAAGACAATTTTAAAAATAATTATTTTTTTGTCGGCGTGGCCAGATTTGAACTGGCGACCCCTACTACCCCAAAGTAGTACGCTAACCGGACTGCGCCACACGCCGAAATGAGAATTTCAAAATTAAGACAAGTTTTCTATATAAACAAATCTTTCTTTTATTTATTCGGACAATTTTTGTTGACAATCTTATGAACGGAATTAAGAGCATCATTTAAGGAAATATTGATGATATCAAAATCAAATTCTTCTCTATAACTCATCTCCAATTCCGCTCTTTTCAACCTATTTGATATTTCCTCGTCAGATTCAGTTCCTCGGTGTCTCAATCTTTTGTCCAATTCCTCAACACTAGGCGGAGAAAGAAAAATCAAAATTGAATCGTGAGGATACGCTTTTTTTATTGATAAGGCTCCCTTCACATCAATGTCAAAAAGCAAACATTTATGGTCTTGCAATACTTTGTCAATTTCAGAACGTAATGTGCCGTAATAATTACCGAATATTAGCTCATATTCCACTAATTCATTATTTTTAATCTTTTCTTCAAATTTTGCATTTGAAAAAAAATAATAATCCTTGCTGTCTATTTCATTTGGTCTAATCTTTCGGGTTGTTGCAGATACTGAAAATTTCAAATTCTCGAATTTCCTGAGCAGATATCTTGAAACAGTAGATTTGCCTCCGCCACTCGGCGATGATAATACTATCAGATGTTTCTTTTTTGACATTAATTTCCTTTTAAAATAAACTCTATTCTATTTAACTTCCCATCAATTTTATTGCGTGGAACAATTCCGAATATTGCACAAAATAATGGATATAAATCAATATTTAACAAAGTTTGTGTTTCCAAACCTTTTTTAAAAGCATTTCCATTGCCAATAAAAATACCATGCATATCTAATATTTTATTACTGTATCCATGACTAGCTTTTAAATACTGCAAACTACCATTAGTACTACTATCCAAAAGCATCCAACCTTTATCGGCAATTAATAAAATCGGTGATATTAAGGGATTGTTGGAAAAATGCAAATATTTCGGAATATTGTTTTTTGTATAAACCTTAAAATGCTCTTGATTACTTTTTAGCTTTAAATAAATACTTACTTGTTCCTCTATGTCTGCATCAATCATCATATAAGCACCATAGTTTTGATAAGAATAATGATAATCTCGAAGTAAATTGGATATATCACTAAGATTTTTAGAATTAAAATCACTTATACCGTGAGAGGATAACAAAATAATATTAACGCTATCTTGCAATTTGCTATTATTGATAAACGAATATAATAAGCCGATAGCTGAGTCGATATTATGCATTTCATTTTTCAATTCATCGGATTCCAATCCGTATTTATGAGATATGTTGTCTAAATGGTCATATCTAAAAAATATTATATGTGGACGCTTATTTTCCTTTATCAATAAAATTTTTGATATTTGGTTTATGCTCTTGAATATATTGAAATCTTTAGTATTAATTGAATAATTAGGATTATGAAAATCATTGGTATCATAAGAATTAATATCAAAAATCGCCGA
>CAZVPQ010000252.1:0-4390 GCA_964628675.1 uncultured Hyphomicrobiales bacterium
TATTGGTGGTGTGATTCATTCGTATATACAATATGGGAGGGATGGATTTATTGATGAACTAATTAATTGGGGGCCTATAATTTTTGAAACAGTTGGTGAATTTATTTCTGAAATGATTGCTAAGATAGCAGGATTTGGTTTTTGGCCAGGTGGTAGAGCAGGTATAATTGGGTCAACAATCGTTAGTATTATTCTTAACGGCATGGAGTTCTTCTTTCTATTTATTATTTTTAATGATAATTCATGACAATTAAAAGCACATACCCACAACAATGTATAAAAATAATAGCCGAAATGGTAGTAAATATGAATATTGTAGCACGCATAAAACTTAGTAGTAACTTTGAAAAATCGAGTTCCGAAGTTGGCTACTATTCTTATACCAAACGTTGTGCAACATTTGAGAACCCTTTGTAAACAAAAATGAACACTACTAAAAAAGGAAATATTTTAGAAGAAAATGCTCTTGGGATTGTAAAAAAATCAATCGATGAGGGTCTCTTTGGAGTGCCTAAAGAATTTGCTAGAATATTTACGAAGAAAAAGTACCCTTCAAATGTGAGAAAATCAGGATTTATTGAATTTGATTTAACTGTCGAAATTTGGCCACCAAAAGCAGATAGATATTTCATGATTTATTTTATTGAATGTAAAAACTATAAAAATCGAGTACCAATAGAGAAGGTTAAAAAATTTTATGCTGATATTTTGGAGGCAGCTGGGATTAATGCTAAAGGAATTTTAATTAGCAATGCTCCATTTCAAAAAGGAGCGTTTGACTATGCAACGGCCAAAGGAATGATGATCATTGAGGGTGAATCTCAAAAAAACTTTAAAATCACTCTGTACAAACACAACTGTCAAACTGATAATCATATTCCAATACTTAAAGAAACACAAGAATTAGTCTGCATAGACGAGGGTGTCAATGCGATAGAGAAAGTTATTGACAAACAAATTCTTAGCAGTTTAATCAATTCAAAATCTTCAGTTTCATATGGAATTGACTTACTGTCTAAGTCTAAAATCCAGGAGATCGCAGAAAAAGAACTAAATAATTATGATAATTCTCACTTACCAAATGGATATGGTCTTACCTTTGAAAAGGTAGCTAAGTATATTTCAAATGAATATGGTATAAAAATTGAAACTTTTGATAAAAGTGATCAGAATTACATAGGGACTTGTAATATTGAAGATAAGACCATAGGTATCAGCAAAGTTATTGTTGATACACCTAGAATGCTTTTCGTTATATGTCATGAATTTGGTCATTACATTCTGCATCAAAAACTATCAATTGACCAACAACTTCTAGATTCATTTTCTGATTCAACTCGAAATTTAAAAACAAGGAGAAACAATCTGGAAAATCCAAGACACTGGATTGAATGGCAAGCGAATTATTTTGCTATATCTTTATTATTACCAAGACCTTCACTAATGGCAATGTTATGGAAATGTCAATTACGAAGAAATTTAACTAAAGGGAAACTATATGTTGACGACCAGTATGTAAACCAAAAATCGTTTCAAGATATACTTAGCAATCTTTCAGACTACTTCCATGTTTCAAAAACAAGTGTAATCTATAGACTTAAAGAATTTGATTTAATTATCGATAATTCAAGAATCAAAAGTATTAATTCCTTATAAAGTCAAAACGAAACAAACGGTTAATTTGAAAGTAATTTCTTATAAAGATGGCAAAGAGTATAAAACATCTGCTTATCCGGTGGTATTATATCCTTTGAATGAGCAACAAATTACATATTTTAATGATTTTGAAACAGATTGGACTGGTTTTGACGGCACGGGATTTAAAATTGATTCTATCGCGGGATTTGATTCGCCTGCATTGCAAACTTCACATAAATATCCCAATAATAGAACTTTGATTGATATGTTCTTAACGCCAATTGTTGTTGCTGATACATTGGCAACATTCAAATATGATGATATAGCTATTGTTGAGCCGGGAGATTCAGGAACTGTGTTCGGCGATGCGAGATTTTACGATTATGTAATTGTTGAAGCCACTTCTGACGGTTTTGATTGGGTGCCATTAGTCAAAGGATATGATAGTAGATATGATATTAATTGGTTGCGTACTTTTTTCAAGGATACAACATTAAGTCAAGGATTTTATAAAACACATGAAGTTAATTTATTAGACAATTTCAATAAACGAGATACAATTTTAATTAGATTTAGAATTTTTGCCGACACTTATACTAATGCTTGGGGTTGGGCGATTAACGACATTGATATTCAAAGAAATGGCTATTTAGATGTAAAAGACTATCAAAAAATAAATACTGATTTTTATATTAGTCAGATATATCCTAATCCTTCGAGTGATTATACTAATATAAAATTTTTCTTGAATTATCCAAGTGAGATAAAATTATCTATATACGATGAACAAGGACGTTTGATTAAAAATTTGGTTCGAGGAAGAGTTTCCGCAGGAGAGAATTCTATTACTTGGAATCATAAGAATATCAGTAGCGGAATCTATTTCGTAAAAATATCAGTCGGCAGTTCGTTTAAAACAAGTAAGATTGTAGTTTTCTAATTTGTAGAAATAAAGATATGAGATTGTTTTCATTTAGCATTTATAAAATATCGCTATTCTCGTCCAATCCTGAGATTGAGACAAGGCATAAAGAAATATTATTATTAATTAAATAATAAATTTATATGGGAAAAGATATAATTTTAAAAAGCGGTTGGGTCAAGATTGATAAGCTCGAACTTGATAAACTAAGAATTGAACTTCGTCGAAAATATGAATTGGAAGGTGGAAGCAAAAAATTCAATTCTCATCTTGATAATTATGAAGAGCTAAGAGAAATTATCAAATCGAAAATTAATGATATGCAAGAGAAAGACGGTATCCAAATCAAAGTTCACGGTGAAGTCAGCTATGATATTTTGCCGGGGAATACTTTTTTCAGGAACTTACTTTATACACATAAAGAATCAAAGAAATTAAGATTTCAAGAATATAATATTGAAATTTGTTATCTTTTTGCTTATAATCAAAAACGTTTTGATTATCTACGTGAAAACAAAATTGATATACCTGATAAATTGCAAAATAAAATTTCGTCAGATCAATATAGATTTATTGTATCATCAACAATGAATAATATGCTCGAAGCCGATAAAATTATTAATCATTTGAAAAGTGTCGGTTTTTCAGTTGAAAGCGAAACAAGAAATTCACAAGCATATAGTAGAGGCTCTTTGAAGAAATTATATGCAGGTCTTGATGACAAAACTCTTGTTTTATCGGTAGTCAGCAGAGATTATTTGCAAAATGAAACTTGTGTTCGTCAATTAATTGATTATACTAATAATTATTTAGACGATTATTTGCAGCATACTTTTCATATTTTACTCGAAGATATTTATGACGGTGATTTTAATATTTTTGATTCATTAGGTCGTTCTGAAATATTAAAGTATTGGAAGTTGAGAAGTGAAAGATTAGAGGAAAATCACAAATTAATTCTTTCAGATAAAAAGAGCAATAAAGATATTTTTATGAAATTAAGTTCAGAATTGAAAGCCGTAAAAAATATCATTATTGAATTGAATAGAGTCTTGGATTTAATTCGGGATAGTGAATACAAAATATTTAATAAAATCCTTTTAACAAGAATTATAAACAAGAGTGAACTTATTAAATTATTACCTGAAAAATCAAGTATAAAAGAAATCAGTGATGAACTGGAACATACTTATAAAGGAATTAAAATACCGTCGGCAAATAACCCTAAGAAGCCTGAGTTTCCGCCATTGCCTTTTTATAAACCGAAATTCCCTGCCTCAGAAACTTTTCGTATTGATGTTCCCGGTTTTACCAATATTTGGCTGAAAGACGAAAGCACAAACCCTACTGGGACTCATAAAGACAGATTAGCTTGGGAAGTTGTGATTAAATATAAGTCTTTAATTCAAGGAATGAAGTATAAATCTTCATTACCTCAGATGTCAATAATATCATCAGGCAGCGCCGCTATTGCAATACAAAATCTTCTGAATTTATTTAAAATCCCTGCTAAGTTGAAAGTATTAGTTGACTATCATTTGAAGACTGAAATAAAAAATAATATTAAGAAAATCGGTTGTGAATTATACGAAACGGATTTATCAGCTAGACTTTTGACTTCCGATGATATTAAAATGATAACTCATAATGAAAATGGTATAGATATTACTTACAGGGAAACATTAGATCCTAATCAAGATAATTATTACGATTGGATGAGCTATGAAATATTAAAAGAAAATCCCGATTATTGCTTTGTCCCTTTTGGAACAGGGGATTTATTTATCAATGTATTGAATATAGTTAAAGTCGAATATTTTAATTCTTTTG
>CAZVPQ010000253.1:0-4371 GCA_964628675.1 uncultured Hyphomicrobiales bacterium
TTTTTCAAAGTTATATCCGGAAATCTTAAAACAGGTATGGATATGGTTAACGAACAGAAAAATGCTAACGAAAGATTTAATCAAATTTTTATAACTAACGGCAAGAAACGAGAAGAAGTCGATACATTAGCGGCAGGCGATATTGGTACATCTGTCAAATTGAAATCTACTCAGATAAATAATACTTTGCACGAAAAAGGCTTTGATATGGAGTTTCCGCCAATAATTTTTCCTGAACCGATTGTTAGAATTGCCATAGTTCCCAAAACAAAAGGCGAAGAAGAAAAAGTCGGTATGGGATTACATACTATTTGCCAAGAAGACTTATCTTTGAAATTAGAGCATTCGCAAGAATTACGGCAGATGATTTTATTTGGTCAAGGCGAATTGCAATTGAGTGCCGCTAAGTGGAGATTGGAGCATAGATATAAGGTAGAAACCGAATTTATTGAACCTAAAGTGCCGTATAGAGAGACAATCCAAAAACAAGTTAAGGGAAGTTACAGGCATAAGAAACAATCCGGTGGAGCAGGTCAATTTGCTGAAGTTCATATGATGATTGAACCTTATTTTGAAGGTGCTCCCAACCCCGAAGGTTTATCTGTAAGAGGTAAAGATTTAATTGAACTTGATTGGGGAGGGAAATTAGAATATATCAACTGTATCGTTGGCGGTGCTATTGATTTGAGGTTTTTGCCTGCAATTTTGAAAGGTGTTATGGATAAAATGGTTATAGGTCCTTTGACAGGTTCTTATGTTCGAGACATAAGAGTAATTATTTATGATGGCAAAATGCACCCAGTTGATTCTAACGAGGCGGCATTTAAAACAGCCGGTATGATGGCATTCAAAAATAATTTCGTTGATGCCGCACCTAAAATATTAGAGCCGATTTATAATGTTGAAATCAAAGTTCCCGAAGAATTTGTCGGTGATGTAATGAGCGATTTGCCCACTCGTCGTGCAATTATTCAAGGAATAGATGCCGAAGGTAGTTATCAAAAAGTTAAAGCAAGAATGCCATTAGCCGAACTTGATAAATATTCATCGGGATTGCGTTCTATGACTCAGGCAAAAGCAACATATTCAGCTGAGTTTGCCGAGTATCAATCCGTTCCTATGAATGTACAGCAAGAATTGATTGAAGCATACAAGAAATCGCAAGAAGAAGATTAATCCTATAGTTTTTAGAATAAGAGGCGTTCATTGGAACGCCTCTTTTATTTATCTCATTATTACTACCGGATTAACAATTGTTTCCTTATTATTTATTGTCATTCTCAGCCAATAAGTACCGCTCGGCAAATTTGCGTCGGGTGCGTATCGGATTGTGTGAAAGCCTCCGTTAAGATATTTAGAATAATTGTTTCCTGCTATTATACCTAAGGAATTATATAAGTAAATGCTTACATTTGCATTTTGTTTTAAATTTATATTTATATTGAATGTTTTATCGTTAGTTATAGGATTAGGATAAATCTTGAAAGAAAAATCATTGGTATTGTTGAAGTCGTTAACACTAAGCGGTTCAGGTGTAGGGGAAATTATCCTTGAAGGATAGTCTGAATTGGAATAAACAAGATTTGTCGCAATTAATGTATCTGACGGTTTATAAAGTGTACTTCCGCTATTAGGATTCAAATCGAACATAGGATAATCCGAAGAACTTATGTCAATTCTCAGTTTATGCCCTTTCACAAAGGTTATTGCAAGATAATCAAGTTCTAATGTAATTTTATAAATACTGTCTTTTTCCAAAAAATGCTCTTCGCTTAAAGATTTCCAAAATCTTGCACGTTTAATACATTGACGAATTATATAAGATTTTCCATCAGGATAAACATCGCAAAGACGTATAGCAAAATCCGTGTCTTTCCTATCCGATGAAATATATAATTCAAACTGAATTTTACCATCTATTGCAATATTTTTCTTTAAAGTTTTGGTAGAAAAAATCAAAACATCGTTTCTTGTTTCAACAGTTTGACTTATATCAAGCGGACCGTCGGCAATATCTTTATCAAAAGGTTGGAATCTCGACCCGCCAATACTCGGTGATGGATTCTCCGGATTATAAATAATCGTATCTGGCGGGGAATTCATCGGTGGCATTATCGGTGGCGGCGGAGTATCCTTAATCAAACCACCTTTTTGCAAATAAAGAGTATCTGTTACTATATTATACAATTCAAATAAATCATCTGCATAATACCATTGATTATCACCCATTTGAAAATACCGGACTTTCGATTTTAAAATCCATCCGTTTTTAGCACCTTGCAAGTAATAAGCAAAAAAATCTTTCTTTGCAATCAAAGGAATATCCACAGCATCAGGATATTTCAAATCACCTTGATTCAATAGACCGAGAGAGCCGTGCAACCAAGGTCCAACGATTAATTTATGTTGATTTCTTACTTTCTCATTGCTTTGCCATACCAAATCATTGAACGCCCTAATAACATCAGTAGGATAATGGTCAAACCAACCGGTTACAAGAAGCATAGGTATTTCAATTTCATTTGATAAATCGGTCAATTTTTCAGCGGTTTTCCAAAAATTATTATAAATAGGATGCTCTGTAATTTGATTAACTGTGAGAAATCCTAAGCTTTGCAGACCTTCTACGTGTTCTTTTCGTAAAACTCCACCATAATAATAATCAGAATATTTAATTTTATAATCTTTAACAAATGGAGCAGAACAAACCAAATGAGGAGGATGCTCTGCGGCAGTTAGAAATTGAATTTGACCCAAAGCGGAAGATCCCTCCGTTCCTATTTTACCATTACACCATTTTTGCTTGGCAATCCATTCCACGGCATCATAGCCGTCCAATCCTCTATTATAATTTGCTTTTGAAAATTCCTTGTTTGAATAGAAACCACGCCAATCCATCACAACATAATTATAACTAAGAGTATCAAACAAAGCCATTGCAATTGCAGATGTATCCGGGGCATATCTTATATAACGATAAAACGCTTTGTTGTACGGAGTTTGAATTAAAATAACGGGTTTGGTTTTAGTAGTATCGACAGCATATAAATCTGCATTGAGCAAACTTTGATCCCGAACGGGAATTTTAATAGCAGTCCAAAGTTCTTGTGATTTTATGCTATTAAATGTAGAGATGAAAAAGAAAATAAAAAGTAATAGTCTCATTCTTTTGCCTCATTGATTATTTCAGCTTTTCCCATAATTCTTGATACAACGCTGAGCGATGGAATATGCTCAAATAAAATTTTAATGATTACAAGTAGTGGTACGGACAAAACCATACCTGCGACGCCCCATAAATAGCCCCAGAAGACTAAACCGAAAATTACAGTTAAAGTATTCAAACTTAATCTATTGCCAAATATTTTAGGTTCGAGGAAGTTGCCAATAACAAAAGGTACAATTGTCAAACATAAAATAAAAAATAGAATTGATTGAAGAGAATCATATTGAATCACACCCATTAGAGCGGGGAAAACAATCGCCATTGTTGACCCAATTGATGGGATAAATGTTAAAAGGAAAGTAAGAAAGCCCCAAAATATTGCGAACTTAATCCCGAAAATCAGACATATTAAATAAATTAATCCGCCGTTAGCAATATTGATAAGACTTTTGATTATAACATATCTGAAAATTGATTTTTGTACTTTTTTGTAAGTTGTAATCAATGTAGGATTGCCACTGCCAACATAAATTAAGTAGCTCTCATATTTCGAAAGACCCGCTAAAAGCACAACATAATACAAGGCAAACATAAAAAACGAGCTTGTAAAAGAGCCGATACTCTGAGCCAGTCCACCGACTTTTGATGAAACCCATTTGCCATCAAAAAAATTTGTTAATGTTGTAGTTAAATTTTGAGTATCTAAATGATGTCCAAAAATATCACTAAGCCAAATCATAAGCCCGCTAAATTTAAAGTCAAGTCGAGCAAATAGATAATCCTTTTGACTTGCTATTTCATTACCTGTTTCCAAAATCAAATTAAATAAACCATAGATGATACCTAAAGTTATTATAACAACAATTGGCATAATTATCCAATTCGGAACTTTCAATTTTTTGAAAGCGTTCACCAGCGGTTGAAATAAAATCGCCGATAGGAAAGCCAAAACTAATGGTATCAAAAGATATGACAAAACAGACATTAAATAAAATATCAGAACAAGCAGAAAAACTATCAATATGTTTTTTATTGTGTTATCCATAAATATACTGTTAGCATAAGTTATTAATAATAAATTTTTTTATAATATGTTTTTTTTGAATTAATCTTTTCACTCACTTTGGCAATCCCAAAGAGCTTCTCTTCAATTCATAATTCAGCATTCCTATCGTCATTCTGAACACCGTTTCCGAAAGCGGTTC
>CAZVPQ010000254.1:0-4348 GCA_964628675.1 uncultured Hyphomicrobiales bacterium
TTCAATAATTAATTAAATAATATTATGCATAAAATAATTTATTTTTTTACGATAATGATTTCAATCGGATTAATTTCCTGCATTTCTTCGGGAACTTATGATACAATGGTGCATAAAAGGGATTCCTTGCAATTAGTTAGTGATTCTCTGAATAATGCTTTGAACATTGCCAATTCAACTATTAAGCAACTTAATGATAAAATCAAGCAAGCTAATGAAGATTTGGCAAAGTTAAGAACAGATTATAAAACTTTGAATGAAAATTATCAAAAATTGAAGAAGAACAGTTCCTCGACTGCCCAGCAATTAATGGATAATCTCGAAAAAATTCAAAAGGATTATGCAAATAAGCAAAAAGAAATGTTCGATATGCAAGACAAAATGGATAAAATCCAAAAGAAACTCAAAGCTCGCGAAGAGGCAATTAATAATTTGAAAGCTAAATTACAAGATGCTCTATTGGGTTTTGCTGATAAAGGAATGACTGTTTCAATCAAAAACGGCAAAGTTTACGTTTCTTTGTCCAATCAATTATTATTCAAATCCGGGAGCACAGATATTGATAAAAAAGGAAAAGAAGCTCTCTTGGAATTGGCAAAAGTTTTAAATCAACAGAATGATTTGAATATCTTGGTTGAAGGGCATACAGATAATCAACAAGTACGTCAGGGGGCGAGATTTAAAGATAATTGGGATTTAAGTGTCCTGAGAGCCACCGAAGTTGTAAGATTTTTGACTGTAAAAGGAGAAGTGGCTCCTACCCGGATTATTGCTTCCGGAAGAAGTGAATACTTCCCTATCGAAAAGGGCGACACACCTGAAGCACGAGCATCAAACAGAAGAACAGAAATAATTTTAACTCCGAAATTGCAAGAATTAATGGATATAATTAATGGCGGATAGGTGAGGATAGGGAAATTTCATATAAAATAAAGGGAACTTTACTATAAGTTCCCTTTTTCATTTAAAGTTGTATAGTTTCCGAACTCATATTTTCGAGACTATCGACAATTCTACTTAAACATTGTCCTGCAAGCATACCGTCAATAACTCTATGGTCATAAGTAATTGATACATACATCATACTGCGAATTGCTATCATATCATTGCCATCAACTTCAACAACAACAGGTCTTTTTTTGATAGCTCCGACAGCAACAATTGCCGCTTGCGGTTGATTAATAATAGGTGTACCAAATAGAGTCCCAAATGTTCCAATATTGGTTAATGAAAAAGTACCACCTTGTATATCATCAGGACTTAATTTTTTTGTTCTTGCTTTTGTTGACAAATCATAAATAGAATGAGCTAAACCTGATAAAGCGAGGTTTTCAGCTGATTTTACAACGGGTACAATTAAATTGCCATCATCTAATGCCGTGGCTATTCCCAAATTTATTCTTCTATGTCTGATGATGCTTCTACCATCAACACTAACATTTACCATTGGATAAGCTTTAATGCCGTCTATAACCGCTTTAGCGAAAAAAGGAGTGTAAGTCAATTTGAAGCCCTCTCGTGTAAAAAAGCTTGCTTTTTCTTTTTCTCTAAATTTTGTCAACCCTGTAACATCAGCTTCAGCAATACTGGTTACATGTGGAGATGTTTGCATAGATGATACCATGTGGTCGGCAATTAATTGTCGAACTCTATCCATAGGAATAATTTCCGTGTCAGGTCCTAAAACTATATGTTTTTTAGGAGCAAGAATTGGTTGAGATTGAGGCTTTTGTATAATCTCGGAATGTGTATTGACTTGTAATGTTTTTCTATTTTTTATATAATCAAGAATATCACTTTTTGTTATCCTGCCGTTAATTCCACTACCGCTAATAGATTCTAAATCAGTCAAAGCTATATTTTCTTTTTCGGCAATAGACCTTACTAATGGAGAGAAAAATTTACCATCTTTTGAATGAGGTATTGTTTCGGCTTTATCAAATTTCGTTCTATTGACAATTGGTTCTTGTTCTTGAATAATATCTTGCCTCTTGGGCATTTCAACAACAGGTTCCCCACCTTCTTTAGCTATTCTGGCAATAACTTCACCAACTTTGATTACTTCATTTTCTTTAGCTAAAATTTCTATAATTGTTCCGTCAACAGGTGAAGGAACTTCGGTATCTACTTTATCAGTGGAAATCTCAAGAATCATCTCATCTTGTTCAACTTTATCGCCAATGTTTTTAATCCATTTGATTATTGTACCTTCTTGTAAAGATTCGCCCATCTTAGGCATAATAACATCGGTTAAATCGGCAGAAGACAAGAATTTGTTACCCTCATCTCCCACCTTAATATTTTCTGACTTAATTTCCTCAGTTTCAATAATTGCAATTGTTTTTCCAACTTCAATTGTTTCATTTTCTTGAGCAAGAATTTCAATAATAGTGCCATCACTCGGTGAAGGAACTTCGGTATCAACTTTATCGGTAGAAATTTCAAGAATTGTCTCATCTTGATCGACTTTATCACCAACATTTTTAATCCATTTGATAATTGTACCTTCTTGAAGCGATTCGCCCATTTTTGGCATAACAAGGTCTATTTTCATTTATTTATTCTCCACAATTGCAAATCATCACAAAATTTCATTAATATGTAAACTCAAAATTTAAGGAAATATTGCAAATTGACATTACTTTTTAGGCACATTAAACAATGAATTTTTCAAATTAATATTAGTCTTAAATTTGTTGATAGTAAATTCCTGTTTAACTTTTCCAGCATTAATTGTTATATTATAAGGTACTGTGAATTTACCAATTTTTTTATAATTCGAAAAATTCAATTCAATATCAGCATTACCTTTTGGTCCTTTAACTGAAGCCCAAATTTTAAAAAGTTCATAACTCCCTCTGTCGATGTAAAGATAAGACTCGTTTTTATCTTTATCAATCATTTTTAATGTAAACGCTTTTCTACCATCTTCAGTTACTTTACCTGAATATTCAATTTTTCTACCTTTTTTCTTGTAATCAACAAAAGGACCTTTTAAAAAACTCTCAAATTGATTAACCGAAACTAAACTTTTTTCAACTAATGAATCGGGAATTTTCATAATTTGACCGTTAGCTTGTTGCCATAAATCTTTGCCATTGTAACCAACTACCTGTGTTCTCCCCATAGCTGAAGATTCTTGTCTCATCTTGTTAGGTGCTTTGTGATAATAAGTGAAAGGTATTTCCATACCCCTAACCGATATTTTCGCATCAATTTTAAAAGATTTCAGATTCTCAAAGGCAGTTATATCACCACGACTGGCAATTGACTTTTTTATAATTTCAGCAGCATTTTGAGAGAAAAGTTGTATTGAACTGATGAAAATAGTAAATGCTATAATTAATATTTTAAAAAACATAAAAAAAAAACAAAAAAGTTAAAAAATTATTTATTGTTGTCGTTCGAATTCTCGAGCTTGGAAAAAATTGTTATTTTTTTCTTGAATTCCTTTAATTCCAAACCCTTGATACCATATTTATTAAGTAATTTATCATCAGGTATATTTTTATCAATCATTAAATTTAATATTGCAATTTCTTGCTTGGAAAAACACATAGAATTGACTGTATAATCCTCGAATGCTTGGTAGGTCAAAGGAACTATAGGCTTTATTAGATCAACAATCTTTTCTGCATATACTCTAATTTCATATTGAGCGTGCCAATCCATTCTTAATCTTAAAAAATGCAAAAGATTATGAAGATCAATTTTCCAATACCATTCAGTATAAGTGGATAAAGGAAGATTAATTCTTGAAAGTTCACGTGCTAAATCTTTTGATAGATAATATTCATATTCATTAAATAAATGATCTTGAGTTTTTCCTAATTTTTTCAAGATTAAATTCGCATCTTTTTTTGCCAAATGCTCACTACCTCTTGCTTGACGGTTCATTTCGCTTTGATGACGAAGTTGTTCTAATTCAGGCAAATAAAATTCATTTTTCATTTCAGAGTACCTGCCGCTATACTCATTAACATTTGCGGTTCTATGCCTTATCCATTGGCGAGCAACAAAAATCGGTAATTTTACGTGGAATTTGAATTCTACCATCTCAAAAGGTGAAGTGTGATGATGTCTCATTAAATAACGAATTAATTCTCTATCCATTTTTACAGATTTAGTGCCTTTACCGTATGAAACACGAGCGGCTTGCACTATGGCTGAATCATCACCCATATAGTCAACTAACCTAACAAAACCTTTATCAAGGCAATCAATTTGTTTATTGATATTAATTTTTTTATTTGCCATAGAAATTTCTATAATTAATTAATAATAAATAACAAAGATAATAATGTTTTAATAATTATACTAATTCAAAAGAATCAAAAGTTCTTATTAA
>CAZVPQ010000255.1:0-4327 GCA_964628675.1 uncultured Hyphomicrobiales bacterium
GAATAAGCACCCTTAGCAGTTTTAAGAGCTTCTCTAAATTTTTCGATTTTAGTTAGCTTTTTACTTCGAGCGATTAGATGCAAAAAAAGCTCTGTATCTGAAGTAGTTTGAAAAATAGCACCGTCATTTTGTAATTTTTTCCACAATTGAGTCGTATTAGTCAAATTACCATTATGAGCGATGGAAAGTATTCCACTATGGTATCTCATCGTAAAAGGCTGTATATTTGCTCTTTTAGAAGCCCCAGTGGTGGAATAACGGTTATGTCCAATAGCAGAGTCGCCTTTTAATACGTCGGTTAAAATATGAGGATCTTTGAAAACATCTAAAACCAATCCTTGCCCGCGAGTGTAAGCGAATTTTTTCTTTTTTTCTTCTTCGTCCCAATAAAAAGAAGTAATGCCCGCGGCTTCCTGACCTCTATGTTGGAGTGCGTGCAAAGCATAATATGTCATTATTGAAGCCTGAGGGTGATTAAATATTCCAACAATACCGCAATTACTTTTGGGTTTGTCAATTTCATCTTTATAATTTATCATAAATTCACTGATTTAAATATAAAATAACAACAAATATTAATTATCTCAAAAACAAAGTACTAAAATATCAATTAAATAAAGTTAAAAAAAATGAAAAATAAATTTTGTCATATAAAAAAAACGTATTATTTTTGTTTTCTTATCAATTGGAATAAGAGATTATATTAAATGGTTAGGTAGCTCAGTTGGTAGAGCAGTGGACTGAAAATCCACGTGTCGGCGGTTCAATTCCGTCCCTGACCACAAAGAAAAAATATTCTTTCCTATTCTCAACCTGTTCCGGAAACTTTGTTCAGTATAACAAATAAAATTCACCATAAGCGTAGTCTAAGGACATAATATAGTATCGCTAATGCGATATATAAAATATTTATCTCATAGAAATTGAATATTGATAATTTATGCTTTTATCCGCACTCTTCAATATTAATCTCAGATTTTAATAATAAAATCTACTTGGGTTGCTCCAAAAACTTTATTTTTTTCAATTTTTAAATTATCGGGTAAAACAGCCTTTTTTAGGATTGAATGCTCAAGAACAATAATGCCCTTTTCTGAAATTATTTCATTTTGTATAATAGTGCTTATTAAATCATTAAAATCATTCAATTTATATGGCGGGTCAACAAAAATTAAATCAAATTAAACAGTAGGATTATCATTATTGAATGTTTTTATTTTTTTTGTGTATCACCTCTGATTAGCTTAATTTTGTCATTTGCGATTTTGAAATCACCGGCAATATTATGTAATATATCTTTTGGGAAATATGATTAACATAGCTAATTTAGAATTATCTAAAGCTAAACCTATTAATATTAAATATATATATCAAAATTCGAATAATGAACAAAAGCTGAGCTATCATATCAGATTTTATTAAAAGAGTTAAGTAAAACAATAGTTCATAATCTCTATATTGATTTTTTTTTAATGCCTTTTGAATGTGATAGAAAATACAAATTAGATGTACTGCCCATTTAATTCAATGTGAAATTAAATTAATTCTATTAAATAATTCGTTAATTTCATAACATACTTTTTTATTAGGAATTTACAATAATTTTTCGGATTTTTGTCTTTGAAAATTTATAGAAAATTATGAGTAATTTCAAATGGAAAAAATATCAAGACATACAATAAATAGACTTATTGTCTATAAGAAGATATTAAATCAACTAAAATATGATGGTGTTGGGCATGTCTTCTCACATATATTATCTAAATTGACTGGGTTTTCATCAGCTCAAATTAGACGAGATTTAATGTTTGTTGGATATACGGGTTCGCCGGCTCGTGGGTATGAGGTTTCGGAATTAGAAGATAGTATTAGTAAGTTAATAGATGATCCTCAAGGATTAGCAATAGCTGTTGTTGGTGTTGGTAAATTAGGCTCTTCTTTGTTAGACCATTGTTATTGGCACTGTCAAAATTTAAAAATTATAGTTGGATTTGATATAGACGAGAAAAAAATCGGTAAATCTGATAACGGATATTTTGTTCATCATATTGATGATATGGCTGAAATAATTCAAAAAGAGAAAATATATATTGGTGTAATTTCCTGCCCTATGGATATAGCTCAACATATGGCAGAAAGATTAGTAGAAGCAGGTGTAAGAGGGATATTGAATTACTCACAGATTAAATTAGATCTTCCTGAAAATATTTACGTAGAAGATATGGATTTGATTGTAACTTTGGAGAGAGTATCTTATTTTACTCGAAATCATGATTTATTTAAAAAAAGATCTTCAATTTAGACTTTTTTTAAATAACAAAATATTTGATAAAAATAATACCTTATAAATATAATTTATAAGGTATTATTTAGTTAAACATACTTTCATATTGATTCAATTATTTGTAACAATCATTTGAAAGTATTACATTAGTGATTTTCGGCAAAAAGTTTTATTCTGAAGGCTCCTTTTGCAATTTCACCTTAATTATTTTTTCCTTGCCAGCTCTTAAAATTTTCATTTCTATTTTGTCGCCGGGCTTTTTTAATCTCAAAGTTGATTTTAAATCATAGCAATTGCTTACTTTTTTCCCTTCAAATTCTGTAATAATATCACCTTGTTTTAGATGAGCTTTTTCTGCTGGGCTAAATTTGTATATATCAGAAATAATAAGCCCATCGGGATTAACTTCGTAATCGGGCACAATTCCTAACCAGCTCAGATAACCTTTTTTGACGGTTTTGATTTCGTTCATTGAAGGATTCAGTTGAAAAATAGGTTTATTCTCATTATTTGCGATTTGTCTAATTATATTGCGAGCAATAACAGATATTTGTTCCATACCATCATAATTTAATTTATCAGGTGTATCATTAAAAGTTTTATAATCACGATGTTTTCCTGTAAATAGCATCATAACTGGTATATTATTCTTGTAAAAAGGTATTTCATCACTTTTTGCAAAAGTGTTAATTGTTGGTATTAAATGAGTCAGAGAATCGCTTACTGCAATATGCAAAATATCATTAAAATTAGTTCCACTACCACTTCCGAATACAAATAAACGATTGTTTCGCATACGTCCCAACATATCCAAATCTAACATAAATATAACATTGTCCAAAGGTATCATAGGGTTGCTAATATAATAATTAGAGCCAAGTTGCCCAATAGTTCCACCATTAAATGCAATAAACAAAACAGATCTTTTCAGAGGATTTTTTTCGATTTGCTTTGCTAAATCCAACATTATAGCAACTCCTGAAGCATTAGCATCGGCACTGAATAAAACTTTCCATTCCTTAGGATGCCATTTGGGTTTATACCAATAAGCTCCAAATCCATCAAAATGACAAGCAACAATAATGTATTCTTTTTGCAAATTTTTGTCGCTACCTTTAACTACACCGGCAATATTAAATAGAGGTTTTCTAACTTTTTCAATATCAACAGAAATTTCTACTGAAATATCAGGCAAAATAAAACTATTTGGTTTTTTCAATTCATTTATTCTTTTTTCGATTTTAAGCAAGGGATTCTTTTTTGGAAAGAATTTTGCAATCATAGTTCTGCTTGCTTGTATAACAGGTATATTGCAATCCGTAAAATCTCTATCCACGTTAAAATCATAAAAAGTATTGGCTGAATCATGTTGTACTTTAACAAAAATAACTCCTGTTGCTCCGTGATCCTCAGCATTTTTAACCTTTGTTTTTAAATCTGAATAAGGTGTAAAAATATCATCTAAAGGTCTCCCCTCTGCTGAATCCGACAGCACTAATACAATTTTCCCTTTTACGTCAATACCATTATAATCATCATAAGTTATGTCTTTTGAAGTAACTCCATAACCACAAAATACAATTTGACCGTTAACAGTAGCATTTTTACTAAATCGCATTGGCATCCAATCTTTACTTACAGTCCAATGCTTTTTTCTAGGTCTTAGCATTTCAACAGGTACACCCGGTTTCCTTATTAGAATTTTAAAAGTAGCACTATTTTTCTTCCCAACTACTAAACTGTCATCAAAAATAAACTTTTGTTGATAAGAATTATTTATGGGGCTTAATCCAAATTCTTTAAATTTTGATTCGATAAAATTACCGGCTTCGATATTTTCTAAACTTCCGGGAGCGCGACCTTGCATTTCAGTGCTTGATAAATAATTTACATATTTTTGCATATCAGTTTGTAACTCTTCATTCTGAGCTGTAGAATTAGTATATGACAACAATAATATACAAATTGCAATAGAAAAAATAAAAATTATTTTCATATTAATCACCTTTGTAAAATTGGTAACTCATTAAATAGTTGTCAAAT
>CAZVPQ010000256.1:0-4308 GCA_964628675.1 uncultured Hyphomicrobiales bacterium
AGAGGTAAAAGATGGTAAAAAATTGCATAGATATTTATTAGAAAACATTGATAGTTTTAATGAATTGCAAAAAGCCGCTGCATTTTTCGTTTTTAATCGTATAACTTTTTCAGGCACAACAGAAAGTGGTGGATTTTCAAATTCAGCTTTTCAAAAAAGGTTTACAGATTCAAGTATTGAAAGAGTAGAACAGTTATCAAAAATTTTGGATAATACTAAAATCACAAATTATGATTATCAAGATGTAGTTGATGAACCGGGTGATAACGTTTTTATTTTCCTTGACCCTCCATATTATTCAGCTACTAAATCTGCACTCTACGGTAAAAAAGGTAATTTGCATAAGATGTTCGACCATAAAAGATTTGCGGAAATTATGCGGAGAACAACGCACAAATGGTTAATTACTTATGATGATAGTGATTATATAAAATCATTGTTTTCTTTTGCAAATATTGTTGATTGGAAATTAATTTACGGTATGAGAAATGTTGGTCAAAACGGTAATCAAAACGGAAAAGAATTATTTATTTCCAATTTTTCAATTCCAGATTATAATGAAAAACAACTGTCTATTTTTTCCGATAATACTTTAAATAAACCTGTGTCGATAACTATTTAATATTATCATTTATCACTATATCGCAATCAATTCAAAACAAGAACAAAAAAACAAATAAATCAAAGTCCGAATATAAAAATAGCAGGGTAAAAACTTGTTAAATTAGATGAAATTATGAACGAAATAATTTATTATATAATAACTTGATTAGCATAATACATAATTCTATTCCCTTTACTTCAATACTTTTATCTCCACTTGAACAACGCCACTATGGATCATATCCAATTGCTCTGCGGCGGCTAAGGATAAGTCAATTATTCTGCCTTTTATAAATGGTCCTCTATCATTAATTCTAACAATAATTGATTTCCCGTTTTTTAAATTTGTAACTAAAACTTTTGTGCCAAAAGGCAAACTTCTATGTGCGGCAGTTAATTTCTTGTTACTAAAAATTTCGCCACTTGATGTTTTGCGACCATTGAATTTGTTTGCATAGTATGAAGCTTTGCCTCTATATACTTCTCCGGTAAACTCCAAATTTGACTCTGTATTGTTTTGTATTATTGTATTGGAATCACCGGAAGCAAATCTTATAAATGAGGTACAAGAAACAATTAAATTTGAAATCAATATTAGAAATAATATTTTTATGAATAGTCTCAATAATAAATCCTCGAATTTTACAAATAATTATTAATATGTTTGCGTTTCAAATAATCTACAATATCTTTGACTTTTTCCGATTTGCCTCGTTCGCATATAATAATTGATTTTTCATCTTCAATGACTATCAAATTTTCTACTCCAACAATACCAATCATTTTATCTCTCGAACTAACAAAACAATTTGTAGTTTCCAAAGCAACAACATTGCCTTCTATAAAATTATTCCTGGCATCTTTCATCAGCAAACGATAAAGTTCGTCCCAATTACCCAAATCGCTCCAACTGAAAGTAGATTTAACAACATATACATTATCGGCTTTTTCTAATATTGCATAATCAACAGACGCCGCTTCAATTTGCTGGTATATTTCATCTGCAATTTGATAAAAATATTTTTGCCCTACATTTTTCTTGATTATATCGAATAATTTATAATGATCAGGTAGGAATTTTTTAATAGAATTCCAAAAAGTATCAAGTCGCCAAACAAAAATACCGCTGTTCCACAGAAAATCATTAGATTCAATAAATCTTTTTGCAGTCGATATGTCGGGTTTCTCGGCAAAAGTTTTGGAATATCTAACGCCCAAATCATAATATCCATTCAAATCATCTTTGTCATCGTCAATTTGAACATATCCGTAATTAGTCTCGGGTCTTGTAGGTGTTACACCTAAAGTTACTATTCCTTTTCTGCTATAAGCAACATTACCTGCCAAAGCAAGACTTTCAACAAATTCCTCAAAATTTCCTATAATGTGGTCTGATGGGAAAGCATACAAAACAGTATCTTCTGTATATTCTTTATGCAAAATAGTGGATGCCAGACATAAACATGGTGCCGTATTAAGTCCGAAAGGTTCTAAAATAATATTCTCATCGGGAAAATCTTCTAATTCCTGCATTACATTATATTTTAGTTCTTTTTTTGTTACTATATAAATATCTTCTTTATCGAATATTTTGACTAATCTATTATAAGTATTTTTAATAAGACTGCCGTCACCAATAAAATGGCGGAAGTGCTTCGGTGATAATTCGGTGCTACGGGGCCAAAGTTTATCACCTGAGCCACCTGCCATAATTACTGCTAATTTATCGTGATTTGAATGGTCTTTCAAACTTCTCGTTAATAATTGTTAAACAACACATTAACAAATTTAATAAAATATATAGATAGAATTTAACTAAAAAAGGATTTTAACCGTTTAGATATTAAATTTTCGTTATGAGATAAGAGATATGAGCAGACTTAAAAGAGAAAAAGAAACTATAGAAATAATGGTAAGGCTTTATTGTAAGCTAAACCATAATAACAAAAATTTGTGCCATGATTGCAGCAGTATATTGGATTACGCTAATCTGAGAATTGATAAATGTCCTTATGGTATAGAAAATAAACCTGCTTGCAATAGTTGCCCTACCCATTGTTATGCAAAAAATCAAAAAGAAAAAATCAAAGAAATAATGCGTTTTTCCGGTCCCCGTATGATGTTCAAACATCCTTATCTGACAATGATGCATTTTGTTGACAGAAGAAAAAATATACCTAAACTTAAAAAAGATTAATCAATAATAATTTCAAAATCAACAATTATATTACATTAATCAACAATAATTTCAAAAACAACAATTATATTACAGAATATTTCTTATATTTGCACACCTGATAATTAATATTTTTTAACTTATTGTATGTGGAGTAGGTAGTATGAACATATTAAAAATAAAAAGAATTTATCTCATATTTGTTCTTCTTATCAGCATAATTATTATTAACGCAGGATGCTCTGAAAAAAACACTACCGAACCAATTGCAGACAATCACACAAACACATTTAAATTTGATGTAACTTATGATGATTCAGTGATTAAATTTGCTGAAAATTCAAGTGATATAAAAAAAGTTGATTCGATTAATTACTCCCTTACTTTTGAAAAAGGCAATCAAAAAGCTGAGAATTTAAAAGAAGGCGATATGATTGTTATTGGTGATTTTGCAATTAGAAAAGTAAAAAGTAAAGCAAGTTTAGGAAATAAAATAATTGTTCAAACTGAGCCGTGTGCACTGACTGAAGCAATGAAAGATGCTGATATTGATTGGAATTACGGCGTTGATTTTACTCCCGAAAAAGTAGTTCAAAGTCTGAAATCTCAAGGATATTCAATTCAAGAAATTACATCTGATAGTCTAAAATTTTCTTTTAAAGTCGGCAATTATGAAATTTCAGGAGACATGAAATATCTTGATAAACAAGCAAAACTTGAATTAACAATAGAAAAAGAAATAGCAGGCTCCAAACTTGCACGTATGACAATAACGGGTACTATGAGTAATTTTACATCAACCGGCAAAGTTACTATAAGAGATCACGAGTTGCAGGAATATGATTCTAAAAATAAAAATATGAAAGGTGAGTTTACTGTTAAAATATCTGCCGCTGGTTCCGGTAATGATAAAAATGTAGAGATACCGTTTACTTTAATGAAAGGTCCTTTGGGCATACCGTTCTTTACTTTTGATTTAAAATTTCTTGGTATTTTAAATGCGCATATCCCCGGAGAAGGCTCTACTTTGTTAGAAGAAAAATTCACCTATGATGCAGAGCAAGGTTTTGAATATTCAGGAGCCAGCAAAAAGGCAATCCCATCTTCAACCTTAAGAAAATCAGAAATAAAGAAATCTGAAAATAAACAGCATATAGGTGCGGCAAGCGTTGCTCAAATGGCTTGGGGAATTGCAGTGCCAAGATTTGAAATATCATTGATGGGGACTACAATTGCTTGGTTTCATACTGCATTTTTATTAGATGGATACTATAGTTTCAATCCTGCATGCCAGATGATTAATGCACACTTCTACGGTGCCGCAGGTTGGGCATTAGGTGCTTTAACTGTTACGTTAGCGAGTAAAAGTTATAATCTTTGGGACGAAAAAAAGGAAATCCTTAAAGCAGGCGATTGTCCAAAATGATACTGAATTAATGATAGAAGGCATACTTCGACTTTGCACTGAACGACAGCATAAATGACTCTGTATGACTAAAATATTATGATACAGTAAGACAATCTGAGTG
>CAZVPQ010000257.1:0-4306 GCA_964628675.1 uncultured Hyphomicrobiales bacterium
TTTTTACTTAAATTGTTAATTCATAAAAATTTCCTTATATTTTGTAGAGGAAAAAGTATGAAATTTAAAACAAATCAAATTTATGACAATTTCAAGACAGGGAAAGCTCTGCGGGATATAGTTATTATTGTCTCTATCATACTGTTTTTCCTATTATTAAGTTTAATTACCAATTCTTTCGGTTTAGGTTTCTTTAATTTATCATTAGTAAGTCTTGGCGATTTAATTGAATTAATAATTATTGCCGTAATAGTAATTTCAGGACTAATCGTTTTTGCCGCTCGTCGATGGATTGAGTTTAATCGCGAGAATATAAAACGAGTGGAAATAGAAAGAAGAATGTACAAAAGCCGTTCGGAGTTGCAAGCGGTTTTAGATGGTGTACCCGATATGATTATGCAACTTGATTTGAATTTAAGAATCCTTTGGGCTAATCAAGCAGTCCTGTCACGTAATCCGGATGCCATTGGTTTAACAACAAAAGATGCTTTTGCATTAATCGGTGAATCTGTGATTGAAACTTATTGCAAATGGGCTATGGCAACCGGCACAATAGAAAAAGGGATTAAGTATCAAACTTCCCGTCAATATGAAGAAGGTGGAACTTATTGGGAAGGAATCGGTATCCCTTTGAAATCAAAAACCGGAGATTTATATGGTACTATTGCTATTGCCAGAGATGTTACCGAAAGAATGAGATTGGAGCATACTTCAAACCTTTTAGCTTCTATTGTTGAATCAACCGATGACGCTATTTATGGTATGACTTTCGATTCAACCGTCTTAAGTTGGAATAACGGTGCTGAAAAGACTTATGGATTTAAAGCACAAGAAATTGTCGGCAATAAAAGTATTCTTACGGTTCCTGTTGAAACAAGATCTAAGTTTTTGGGGAATATTGAAAAAGTTATTCGAACACAGGAAATTCTTAGATATGAAACTACAAGATATAAAAATGGAAATCAAGAGATATATGTTGCCGTTACTCTATGCCCATTTGTTGATGCAACAGGTAGGAAAATCGGTATCTCCGCTATCGATAGAGATATAACCCAAAGAAAGAAAGCGGAAATGTCGCTGATTGAAAGCGAAACAAGATATAGAGAGCTTTTTGAGAATATGAGTAGTGGTGTTATTGTTTATAGCTCAATTAATAATGGTGAAGATTTTGTAGTTAAAGACTTTAATACAAGTGCCGAAATAATTGAAGATGTTGATAAAAACCAGATGATAAGTAAGAAAAGTAGCCAAATAAATAATTCGGAAATTTTAGAATTAATTAAAACCGTCTATAAAACCAACAAACCGGTTCAAAAAATAATTACAATCAAAAAACCGCAAAAACAAGATAATTGGCAAGACACAAGAATATATAAATTACCGAGTTCTGAAATTGTTATTATTTTTGATGATATTACAGAAAGAATTATTGCAGAAGATTTATTGATTAAAAGCGAGGAGAAATTCCGTACTTTGGTCAATACCGCTCCCGATGGTATTGTTATGATTGGTAATAACGGTATAATTTTAGAAGTTAATCAAGCATTTGCAAAAATATTCGCTTCAAAAAGAGAAGATGTTATAGGTAAGGAATTTGTTGATTTATTCGACAAAAAAGAAAGCAAGAAAAAGGCGTTGAAATTATTAGAAAAACCCTCGTATAATACTTCAATTGAGGATAAAGAAATTAGTACCATTCTAAAAAACAAGGAGATTATTAATGTTGAACTATCAGTTGCGCATCTTCAAGACGAATTAGGGAAATCATCAGGTATGATTGTTATTACACGTGATATTAGTATAAGAAAAAAGTATGAATTTGATTTAAAAGATTCTCAGGAACAATTAAGAAATCTTGCTATCCATTTGCAAACCGCAAGAGAAGAAGAAAGAAAAAATATTGCTTTTGAAATTCACGATGAGTTAGGATATGCTCTGACTGCATTAAAACTTGATTTGGCTTGGATTCGCAAAAAAATGGATTTTAAAGAAGATAGTTTAATTAATAAGTCAAAAAGTATGGCTGAATTAATTGACACGACTATAAATAAAGTAAGGTCTATTTCAACGCAATTAAGACCTTCAATTTTAGATCATTTCGGATTGATTGCCGCTATTGAATGGCAAGCTAATGAATTTCAAAAACGAACTGCTATTAGATGCAAATTAAATATTGAAGATTTAGATTATAAATTTAATGACCATTATGCTACGGCTATGTTTAGAATTTTTCAAGAAACATTAACTAACGTCGCAAGGCATGCAAAAGCTTCAAGGGTTGATGTGAGTTTTATGAAAAAAGAAGAGCAAATGGAGCTTATCGTCAAAGATAATGGCATTGGCTTACCTATGGAACAATTGGACAATCATAAATCCTTAGGTTTGATAGGTATTAGAGAAAGAGCAAAATCCTTAGGCGGTAACGTCGTCTTTAATAGTAAAAAAGGGGACGGTACAACTTTAATTTTAACAGTTCCATTTCCCATAATAGAGGAAACAAAAAATGATTAGAATAATTATTGCTGATGATCACGCAGTAGTCAGAAAAGGTTTAAAGCAAATATTTGATGAAACTTTGGATCTCACCGTAACTGACGAAGCAAGTTCAGGTAACGAGCTTCTTGATAAAATCAAAAGCAACGATTACGACGTTGTAATATTAGATATTTCTATGCCCGGCAAAGACGGCTTGGATACATTAAAAGAATTAAAAGGAATTAAACCGAATTTGCCTGTTTTGATTTTTACTATTTATCCCGAAGAGCAATATGCCGTTAGAGTTTTAAAAGCAGGTGCATCAGGTTATATCAACAAAGAGAGTGAACCTGAATTACTGATTGAAGCGATTCGCAAAGTTTCGCAAGGCAGAAAATACATTTCCCCATATTTGGCTGAAATTTTAGCTTACAATCTTCAATCAGGCGGAGAAGCTCCATTGCATGAACATCTATCCGATAGAGAATATCAAGTTATGTGTATGATTGCTTCGGGTAAAACTGCAACTGATATTGCAAAAGAGCTTTCTTTGAGTATTAATACAATATCAACTTATAGAATTAGAATTCTCGAAAAAATGAATATGAAAAACAATGCGGAAATCACGCATTATGCTTTGAAAAATAGATTAGTCGATTAAATATTAAAATAATCGGACTCGGGTTTTTCAGACCATTGCTTTAATGTTTGTGCTTGTTTATCTTTTTCAGACATAATAGGTTTATCAATTCCCCAGTCAAAATTTATTTGGGAGTCATCCCATCTAATATTTGATTCGCCACTTGGATTCCAGACAGCAGTGCATTTATACTGCATTTCCACCCAATCCGATTTGGCAAGAAAGCCATTGGCAAAACCGGGTGGAACCCATAAAATATTTTTATTGTAGTCTGAAAGTTCTATTGAAAAATATTTACCGAATGTAGCAGAATTTTTTCTTATATCGACTTCAACTACCAATGCCTTTCCAAATGTAACTCTAATTAATTTGCCTTGCGGTTTGTCCCACTGGAAGTGCATACCTCTTAATGTTCCTTTTATCGAACGGGAATGATTATCCTGCAAAAAATTTGTAGGTAGTCCCAAGCTCTCGAATTCATCAGCTCGATAGCTTTCCATAAAAAAGCCCCTTGCGTCTTGAAATACTTTAGGTTCAAAAACCTTTAATCCGTTTAAATTCTCTGAAATTAATTTTAGTCCCATAATTTATATTCTTTTATCGTTAATTACTATTCTAAACTTATTTACTTTCAATTTGCGCTTTATTTTTTGTTTTAATTAAATAATTTTCTTTGCTTATTACGCTTTTACCAATCTCATTTTCGGTATCCTTTCTTGCATTACCTGCAACTTTACCGCCTCTTTTAGCCACCTTTTTATTTTCAATCATTCCGTTCGGTTTTTCTTTCTTTGAAATTTCAGTCGTTACTTTTTCGCCAAGCATAGTAAAAATAAGTTCCAGATCTGTCATATTATCCCTAAGATTTGCTTTTGACTTATCAGGTATATTTTTAAATTCTTTATATTCACTTGGTGTCATTCCAAAAGTAGCTTTGCTAATTTCAGCGGTCAAAATTGCATAAGCGGTATTTTTAGCAATACCTCTTTCTTTCCATTCATCTGTAAGATTTTGGCGAATTGCGATTCCACGCAGTCTTTTATCAATCCAATCTTTCGGATATCCTTTTTGCTCATAAATATTTTTCATTCTTTCTTGAGCAAGTTCAGGGTTTTCAATTTCTTCTATTCTTTCATATCCTACTTTTGCCAACCATCTTTTGAAAGGTTCGGCTTTTGGCGAAGGGATAGA
>CAZVPQ010000258.1:0-4291 GCA_964628675.1 uncultured Hyphomicrobiales bacterium
CTGCACAATCACCAGTACATCACCAAATTGCTGGAAAAATCACTGGTACATCACTGGTAGATAACTGGTACATCACTAGTACATCACTGCTACATCACCAGATTTTATAAAATGCTTTTATAAGTCATTGATTTTAAAGATGTAAGCGAAGCATATAACCAAAATCCCTTTTGCTAATTATATGCGTAGGATTATTTGGATTTTTTTCAATTTTTTTTCTTAATTTATAAATTTCATTTCTTAAAGTAGGTATGTATTTTTCAAAATCGTCATTCCAAATCTTCTTGATAATAAATTTATTATCTAAATAAGCTCCTTCGTTTTTGGCTAATAGAGTCAATATTTTAAATTCTAATTTTGATAAATTAACAATTTTACCATTATTTTTGACAACAGCTGCGCTTTGGTTTATTTCAAGATCATTAAATTTAAATTTCGAAGCATTATTATTGTTCTTTTCTAAATAATATTGAAGTTTTGATTTAAATTCATTAATATGATACGGCTTTGAATAAAACTCATTTATCATTAACTCATCAGCTTTTTTTTGATCAAGAATATCTTTACTACAAGACAATACAAAAATTGGTAGTTTATAGTTTGATTCTCTTATATGTTCTATTAGCTCAAATCCTGACAAATGTTTTTTTTCTATAGTGATTAATGCCGCGTCGGGCTTATCTTTATTGAATAACCTAATTGCTTCATCTACATTTGATGTGGGTATTGTAGAATAATCATTAACCTTTAACCATTTATCAAGACTTTCCAATACACTCAGTTCGACTTCAAGAATAAGAATTTTGTACATAACAATTATTTGTTAATTTCAAATTTACATTTTTTAATTGATTATAATTACTAACTTACTAAATAAAAATAATGAACACAAAAAATTATATTCTATTTTCTATCTATAAACCACTATGGTTCCCAATTTATAAATCTTATTGTTTGCAGTAATATTTAATAAGTAATTACCCGTAGATAAATCCATTGTGTTTATTACAAAATGCTTATTGCTGTTTTCTATTGCTATTTCTTTGCTGATTTGTCCCAAATTATTAACAAAACGGATTTTGCTTATTGAGAAATTACCATTGGTTTGGAAATCTATAGTTAAATATTCATTTGCTGGATTAGGATAAATTCTTATGTAGTTCTCATTAGCTGAATAATCTTTTACGCCAACCGTAAATACTTTGACCAAACAGGAATAATCATAATTGCATCGTGAATCAACAACGACTTTTAATGAATATAATGTTGTTGTGTCAGGGTTAACGGCAATTTGTCTTGAATTAATATCCGTAACAATTCCCGATTTGGGTTGCCAATTATATTCAATAAGTTGATTGTCAAACTCCTGCTCAAAATCAAAATCCGGTCCGATTAAAATAGGATTGTCGGGAATTAGCAAATGCTCTTCATAAGTTGTGTAATTCACGTTTGGCACGGCTACATAAATATCTTTTGAATTAGAGCAATTCCCAGCATAAACCTTAATATGAAATGTCTTGCTTTCATTTATCGAAATCATTGATGTTAATTCATAGCTGTTTCCATTGTCATCGCTGATAACGACTGAATCAATCGGAACTTGATTGGAATTGATTTCTACATAATCCTCCAATACCAAACTTTCTCCCTGACGGCAAACAAAAACAGTATCATTTGCTATGATTAGAGGTTCACATTTTATTTCAGCGGCAAGAGTAATTTTTTGCAAACGGCATTCGTTTTTCAATATCAAATCGCTGGTATATAATCCCTCGCTCAGACCTGCGGAATTGAATTCCAATTTTATCTGAAAACCTTCCGTCGAATCGGATTCAAACAAAGAGTCGCTTTTCATCTTGAAATAATTACTATTGCTAAGTCTTGTTACCAAATATGCGGGTATTGAAGAATTATTTATTACGTTCAAAGTAGTATCCCAAACTTCGCCGGCTGTGAATTGCCCGATAAATAATGTGTCGGTATTAAGATTTTCTATTTCATAACTTATTCTCTGGAATTCGGAATGGAGAGGAATAGAAATACTGCTGTCTTCTTCGGCATTGATAGCATTAGAATATATTTTTAAAGTTGCAATATTTTCTCCGACTTCTTCGGGACGATAAGCCCAAACAGCAAGCGTTTTAGACTCCTTCGGTTTCAATGTAAACGGGAATTTATTGGAAGTCATATCAAAGAAAGTAGCTTTGTCGCCCTCAATTGAATAATCAAAAACTTTCATATCCGTAAAGCCGTTATTTGTAATTGTAATATAATCACTTCTTTCGTTCTCGCATAACTCACGCTTGAAATCAATTGTATTGGCAGTCAGCATTTCGGCATAAATAAAACTCAAATTAGTAGTTGAGTTATAAAAATAAGGATTTGCGTTAGGTCCGATATTGATTTTAGCTTTCATTTTATGGTCTTGAGTGTCGTAAACCAAAATCGTATCTTGATAATAGCAAGTAACTAAAATATCATATTTATTAATCAAAATTCCCGTTGGGTCTAAAAACGGAGGTGTAGTAACCGTTAAGTATTTCTCCAAATCTATATTGTCGGTAATATTCCCCAAAGTATCAATCTCGGTAATAAAATCTTCCAAAGAATTAGCAACATAAAGTTTGTCATTATAGGGATTATATGAAATACCGCGTGCCGTTTTGCCGATGTTATATTGAGCGACAACCGTATCGACTCCCGGCAAAAGTTTACAAACCAATTTATCGGAATATCTCGTATTGAAAACCGTGCCGTCGGCTAAACTCGTAATACCATAAGACATATTCAAATCGAAACAATGTTGTTCGCCTGTTTCAAGATTATACCTCAAAGTTTTGTTCTGATGTTTCGCCACAGACCATAAATACTGGTCTTTAACTAATCCGCCATAACCGCCTGAGCAAGCATCGGTAATCGAATCAATTACTTCATAAGTTTTGCCGTCAAGAATATAAAAGAAATTAGGTTCATAAGAGCTACCTACAATAATTTTTTTATCGGTAGTAACGGCAATATGCCTTGTGTCTCCGAATCTCGGCAAATAAATAAACTTTTTGACAACTTGGTCAACACCCCAAGGCAAAATATTGCCCAAACCGTTGCTTGCAGTCAGACCATCGCCTTTTTTATAATGCAGGATTGTTACTCCGCCTGTTTTTCTATGACCGAAAACCACATCGCCATTATAATTAATCGCATAGCGGCTCGGGCTGGCAGAATCCCGTATAGCTTTGGTTGGCGGAGTAGTCAGATATTCACCTAAAACTCTATAAGATGAATCATCGACAGCAACAACAGTGCCTTTGCCGGAGCAAGGAATCCAAATTATTCCTCTATAAGCTTGTGTTATATTGAAAGAAAAAAGAATAACAAAAGCAATCGTCAAATATTTAATTGTGGTTTTCATTTTTTTATCTCTTTAATTGTTAATTAATCATATTGAAAAAATTACTAAATATCATAATAAACAATATAATAAATAGATTAAAATGTTAAAAAGAAAGTTATGCACAAATTATTGAGAGCGGGTGGAAATTTTAGAGAAACAGAGCAAATATATTAGAAGTGCAAACTAAATTAAAACAGGAATTATTCATCTCTATCCTACTCACCGGCTCATTTCTGCAATAAACATAAGGCGACCAGCCGTAATACTTCTCTCCCGAAACGAGTTTGGGATTTGCCATGAAACCGTGTATGTTTCGGTTGTTAATTGCCATTTCTAAATTATAAATGTTTTTTGAAAGTTTCCAAATCAATATTTGCTTGTTTTAAAATTTGCCTTAATGTATTTCTTTTGACCGGTTTATGAGCAGGGACAGTGATTTTTATTGTTTTGTTTTCTAATTCCATTTGTAGTCTTATATGGCTTCCTTTTTGGCGTACTACAAAGAAGCCTATTCTTTACAATGCTTTAATTATTTGAAGATATGACAGTTCGGGAATATCGCTCAAATTACAACCTCTTCTATTTTTGATTTATCGAAGTTGATAATATCATCTTCTATTGGTTCCAAATAAAGTTCAATAGCTTCTTTGATATTATTAAGAGCGCTTTGTTTAGTATCTCCTTCGCTTATGCAACCGGGCAAAGACGGCACATAAACAGTGAAACCGCCTTCTTCACATTCTTCTAAAACGACTTTAAGTATCATAATATAACCTCAATTAGTTATTTTTTCCGACGTTTTTAATTTTCATATATTGCTGATAAATTAATGATTGAACAATCACCGGCTCATTTCTGCAATAAACATACGGCGACCAGCCGTAATATTTCTCTCCCGAA
>CAZVPQ010000259.1:0-4281 GCA_964628675.1 uncultured Hyphomicrobiales bacterium
ATTAGCTTAATGATTTCTAATTTATTGATAGCGTTTAAGAGAAATTTTAAGATTTCACCGCGAATAGCATTCATAAAATTTTATGAGTCGCTTTTTTCTTTTGTTAAGAATAAGATTAGTAAAAAAAAGGATATTGCTTTTACTACTTATTCCGCAAAACCTCAGTGGTTGCAAGCTATAACAAATTCTTATTACTCCTTGCCCTCTTTGAAAACACTTAATATTTATAAAGAGATAATTTTAAAGTTATCCGATAATTATAACAATCATAAATTTAATTTCTTGGGTTCGGCATGGGTGGAAGCTTCTTATAATTCAATTGTTCCGGGTTTGGAAGGATTTAATTATTCATCGCCTAAGGAATTTAATAATTGGGAAGATTTGCTTAGCCAAATTATTAGTAAAGTAAATTTTAACGAGAGTTTGAGAATTGCAAAACTGATAGACATTAATTATAAACCGATAGATTGGCAGTTGGATATTAAATCGGGTTATCGTTGGGACGCAAAATCTTGGTATAAAAATATATCTTATGGCAATGTGCCGGGGGCAGATATTAAATTACCTTGGGAATTAGGCAGAATGCAACATTTGATATATTTGGCTTATGCTTCTGCGATAACCAAAGAAGTAAGCAATCCAAAAAAATCTGATAAATATTCTTATGAGTTCCGGAACGAAATTCTTGATTTTATAGCATCTAATCCGCCAAGATATGGTACTCAATGGATGAGTTCGATGGATGTGGGTATTAGAGCCGTGAATTGGCTTGTTGCTTACGATTTATTTAAAAATTTAGGATATGAGTTTGACTCTAAATTTGAGAATGTATTTGCAAAAAGTATATTAGAACACGGAGAACATATAGCCAATAATTTAGAATGGAGTGGAGGTCTGCGAGCTAATCACTATCTTTCAAATATTGTTTCTTTGTTATTCATATCAGCTTATTTAACGATTTCTGAGAAAACAAGTATATGGTTAGCTTTCTCAATACAAGAATTAATAAATGAAGTAGATTTCCAATTTTTTGAAGATGGAGGGAATTTTGAAGCCTCTACTTCTTATCATGATTTTTCAGCTGAAATGGTTTTCCATTCTATTGCGATATGTTTGGCGTTGCCGGAAGACAAATTAAGTGGGCTATCTATGTATGAGGCAAAGAAATGGAAAAATAGATTTAGAAAATTGAATAGATTTTCAGAACAACTTTATCGAATTAAAAATAAAAAACATTTAATATTTCCTGATGAATTTTGGAACAAACTATATGATATATCCATTTTCTCATATTCATTAACGCGGAGCGACGGTCAGATGCCGCAAATCGGTGATAATGATAACGGCAAATTATTAAAACTAACACCTTGTTATTTGGATCTGCCAAGAGATATAGCTGTAAAATATAAAAATTTAACCGAATATTTTCTTAAAGCAAACGGAGATACAGAGACATTTTTATTTGAAAACAGTAATGACCATAGGAACACATTGGCAGTTTTTGCAGGGATAATCGACTATGAGCCATTAACAAAAATAGATAATGCAATTGAACCGTATTATCCGAAATTGGAATTCGATATTATTAAAAAAATGTTATCAACAGCAAATTCTTTCAAACCTGAAGTTCCAGATGAGATAATTAATAATTATCAAAATTGCGATAGATTTATTTCAAATGATGAAAGTGAAGAATCGGGGATTTTATCTTTTGCATTTCCGGATTTCGGATTGTTTTCAAACAAATCTTATTATTTCCAATCGAGCATTAGATGTGGTTCGATTGGGCAATTAGGCAAGGGGGGGCATTCCCATAATGACCAATTATCTTTTGATTTGTGTATAGCAGGAAAAGATTTTATTGTTGATACGGGAACGTATCTATATACTGCTTTGCCGGAAAGAAGGAACGAATTTCGTTCTTCATCAATACATAATACCTTAGTTATATCAAATTTAGAACAAAATCATTGGGGAGATAAAAGTATTGATGATTTATTTTGGATTAGTAAAAATATGAGCAAAGCTAAAGCTTTACAGTTTTCAGATAAAATGTTTGTAGGTGAACAATATGCCTATCCAAAGCCTCATAAGAGGATTTTATCTTTTGAAATAAATAAAATAGAAGGAATTGATATATGCAATTGTGAAGGGGATAAGCAAGTGCTATTTCATTTGTCGCCGGAAGTGCAAGTAGAAAACATAATTGACGAGAAACTTGTTGTTTTGACACTTGATAGAATAATAGTTGAGTTATCCTCTCAGAATTCAAAGATTAGTATTCAAGATTATTTATATTCGCCTTCTTACGGTATAATTCAAAAGTCAAAGAAGATAGTATTAGCAAGTACAGAGAAAAAGATAAAATGGGCAATTGAAATAATAACAGTGTAGATAGAGGAAAAAGTGAGAATTCAGGAACATATTGATAAAATATCTTGGTCGATTGCCGATAAGGCACTTTTCTTCTTATATGGAGTCGTTTCCATATTCCAAATGAGGGCAATGCCTATTGACCAATGGGGATTGTTTGGTTTTATGATAGTCATTCTAACTTGGGTATATATCATTATTGATTCTTTTGCACTACAAAATATTATTCAATTTGGAATGAATGAAAATAATCGAAAAAAAGTTAATGCGTATGCTTTATTTATACAGATTATTTTAGCAATTATTATTTCATCAGTTATATATTTCTTTCGATTTGACTTAGCAATATTTTTTGATGAAAGTAGATTAATTACTATAGGAAAATATTTACCTGTTCTTATTTTTTTATTTATCCCAAGAACTTATGTAATTAAATTAATCTATAAGAAGCAGAATTTCCGAACTCTTTTTTTAGTTGATTTCATTTTTTTTGGGACAATGTCCGTAATAACATTTTATTTTATTTATGTTTATGAATTTTTGACATTTAAAGATATGATATTGATTTATATGTTTGGTTCCGGACTAAGTTCATTTATAAGCATTTTTCTTCTAAGAAATGAACTTCAATTTAGTTTTAATGGTGAAATCAAACTAATAAAATTATTTAAATTTTCATTACCTTGGACTATTTATTCAGCTTTGAACTATATGCCAAGAGTTATTGACCTTTTATTTGTACAATACTTTTTTAAAACTGAGGCAACAGGAATATATTATAGTGCCAAGAATCTTTTTCGTGTTTTTGATGAAGCATTAAATGCATCTTTTGGTCTTGTATATCCTGCGGCAGTCCGGCAAATCGAAAAAGGTAATATAGAAGCATTGAATGATTTGATGACAAAATCAATATCCTTTCTTTTTATTACCTATGTCATTATTGTAGTATCGCTTGAATCTGGATTAAGTAATTTTCTCATAACAAGTGTTCTTCCGAATAGTTATCATCATGCTGTTGGACAGTTTAATTTCTTGATATTAGGTGCACTAGTTATGCCAATACTTATGCTTTCGCCGATTATAACAGCTTTGGGGAAACCTCAAGTCGTACTTATATTTGCTGCAATTGGTTTAACTTTTACAATTTTGGTATTATATTTAGTTGGGGAGGTCGGTGATTTGTCCTTAGTCCCATTGGGATTTGTAACATGTTTTTATGTTTCTGCTATATTGAGCTTCTGGTATATGAATAAAAAATATAATTTTACATTAAAGACTCTATTCAGAGCTATAAAGGATTCGAAAGAGTTTGCAAAGTCATTATTTAATAAGAATAAATAATTTTGAGAGGATATTATGTTTTCGCAAATAAAAATCTTGTTTAGAAAAAATTATATTTCTTTTTTGAAATATATTCTTATATCATTTGTAATTTTAATGATTTTCAGTTTTGCGTTAGAGTTTTATAATTATATTAGTTCAAATTACAACAAAAGTGTTGAAAACATTAAAATTACAATGGTTTTTTCTAATTTAGCAACGGATTCTTATTTAAATACGGTTTCCGATTCATTGTCAAAAAGAGATGACATTAATTCACTTGAGATTGTTACAGCAGAAAAAGGGAAAGAAAAATTTCTTAGTGAATTCAAAGATATATCAGCAGAGCTAATTGCTATTAATCCTTTTCCTCCTTTAATTAACATTTCTATAAAACCTCAATTTATAGATACATTGAAATTTCAAAATATAAAGAAAGAATTATCTGATTTTGAATATGTTGATGAAGTTAGAACAAATGATGACCTCATTAAATCTTTGTTTGTTATTCATTCGCAATTCAAACAGTATTTATATGTTCTTGTTTCTCTTTTACAAAAAGCAATTCTTCCATTCATTCGAACTATT
>CAZVPQ010000260.1:0-4274 GCA_964628675.1 uncultured Hyphomicrobiales bacterium
GATATACCCGAAGGAATCAGAGCTTATAAAAAATGGATGCTGTTTAACAAAAATATTAAAAATATTTTCCATAAGCTCAGAGCTAATATTTATTGGGCTTCGGATTTATTTGCTTTGAAAAGTGCAAGAGATTTATCTTTGAAATTCAATGCGAAATTATACTTTGACTCAAGAGAAATTTATTCTGCTATCGGTTCCTTGCACAAAAAACCTCTCAAACAGAAAATACAGAATTATTTTGAGAAAAAATGGGTTAAATCCGTTGATAAAATCATTGTAACAGGGGAGATGGACGCTGAATATTTAAAAAAGTATTATTCTATGAATGTCCCTTTTTATGTTGTCAAAAATTTTCCGCCTCACAAGGAAGCTATATCAAGTAATAAACTAAGAGATAATTTCAATATTCCTGAGAACTCAACAATATTACTTTATCAAGGAATGATAATGCAGGGGAGAGGTATTTTGCCGGTAATTGAGGCTTTGCCTGAACTCAAAGACTGCTATTTTTGTTTGTTGGGCGATGGTGATTATAAAGGAATTGCTCTGAACAAAGCAAAAGATTTATCTGTTGGTGATAGAGTAATATTTTGTGGCAAAGTTTCTTATGACGAGTTGCACGAATGGACTTGTTCGGCGGACATTGGGCTGTCTTTGATAGAACCTATCTCTTTTAGTTATGAATTAGCATTGCCAAATAAACTGTTTGAGTACGCTATGGCACAAATTCCCTCTATTGTTAGTGATTTACCGGCAATGAGAGGAGTGGTCACAGAATATAAAATCGGAGAAATTATTTCTTCCGATATTAAAACAAATGATATTGTTGATGCAGTAAATAAAATCAAAGAGAATCAAAATTTTTATATTGAAAATTGCAAAAATGCTTCGAGTAATTTCACATTTGAATCTCAAGAAGAAAAAATCAAGAAAATTTTTGAAATACAGTGAGATTTTATAATATAATTATTTATATATAAAGCAGTTATTTTCTCACATAAATCGGATAAATATCTTTTTCTCCGGTGGAAAGTTCTAAGGAAATATAATATAAGCCGTTTGCCGCTAATGAACCGTCCCAAATTTGCCCGTTCCACTTCTCGCAGTAAACTATACCGGCTTGTCTGTACTGATTGCGAATTAACTCTTTCACTAAGCGATTTGCTTGATCCAATATCCTAATAGTAACATTTGTTGCTTGCGGGACACGGTAATTAATACTCGCTTCATCATAAGGAGGATTAAAAGGATTTGGTGCTACTATACCTATATAATTCGGTCTTAAATCATGCATTAATGTATCATATCTAACGCAAGAATTTTCGCAACAAAATCTTACTTGTACCCATTCGGGTATATTAGTTGGTATATTCCAAGAATATTGTCCGTCTGACATCGGTACTTTATCGACAAAAGAGAATGTATTTGAACTAATATCGGCAATTGAAATTATTATCGAATCGCAAGGATTTGTAACCTTGCTCATATCCCAAGTGAATTCTTGAGTTGGACACGATGTTTCGCAAGGAATCAAATTAACCGGTAATTTTTCAGGTCGTATTTTAATCTGAATAACCTGTGATGTATCGTAATAAGCATCTTTGTAGCTAACAACTATTATGTTTAAAATACTATCAAGATCGGGTAGAAGACAATCGTAGAAGATTGGACAAGGCAATCCTGCAGAAACAACAAATTCACCAAGAGAGTCAATATCGGATTTTTCCATTTCAGCCCAATTTTGCATATCATAACTGTATTCCATTGCAACAGAATCAAGGCAGTATGCAACACCGCTTAGTGTCAGTGTTTCATCTGCGAAATATTCGGTTTTACTTATTGGATTAATGTAAATACTTGGTATTTTAAAGCTCATTATTGCAGAAGAATCCAATATTAACGTCGGGCTGTCTTCACGTCTGATAATAAATCTTCCTTCCAATCCGTAAACCAATGAATCCACCGTGTAGTTGTATGTGATTGTATCGTATTCATTATAAACTTTACGGGCAATAAATATTGATGTATCCATAGGCGTATTGCCAACATAAGGTCTGAATAAAATATCAGCAAAGAGCGAATCATCATTTAGTACATCTCTGCTTCTAAATAAAATATTCCGCCATTTAAAATTTACAATATCTCCAACGCAAAATTGTTCGGGAGGAGTTTGTTGAGATTTGAAATTTAATAGAGACAAAACATCATAAAGTTTTTTTCCGAGCAAATATGTTCTGTCGTTAGTTGTAACAATAATATCATTCCTTCCGTCGCCTTCTAAATCCGCAATAGCAACGTTTTGTATAGTCTCATTTGGAAAATTAAATGTAGCCACTGTGTCAAAATATCTTCCGTCTCTAAATGCATAAGTTTGATAATCATACATTCTGAAAATCATTAATTTTGAACCTTCAACGATAAAGATTTCATCTTTGTTGTCAGGATTACCGTCAATATCATTAACTGCGGCAAGCCAACCGTTTACTCTGTATGTACATATTGTATCAAAAGGGAAAAGGTATTTATTCGGAGGAGATTTTTTCGGGACTCTCTGACCGGATTTATACCTCAAAACCATTAATTTATTCGATGGTACTACAAATTCTCTTGTACTTTCAGTAGCTAATATTTCATTACCGGGATTATTCAGATAAAGTGAGTCCAAATAATTATCAGCATTTCCGTCAACGTTGCCAATTGCAATCGACCAAAGATGATCTCTATCGCCTTCAATCGAAGGGCTAATATCAGGGTTTCCAAATAATTGGTCTTTGGGTACCGATAGAGGTAAGCCGTCTTTTGAGTAAAGATGAAGTTTCGGGACGCCTGTTGAACCTTCTATTCCTCTGTATTCTTCAGCAATTAAAATGAAAAGACTATCGCCTGTATCACTATCTGTAATATTGATATAATAAGGTCTGATTTGTGGACGAGAATCGCCAGCGGAAATCAAACTCGATAAATCAATAGGAAAAACATCTTCATGTAATTTTGGGTCGTCCATATTCAAAGATATTAAATAAGGAATTGTTGTATTGGTTTGTGATGAATTCTGAGAGGGTATATTTACATCAATATCAGTACTTGGATAAACAGGAAACAGTACCTTTTGATTGCCATCTACAAGACTCATTGATGGTTGTGAAAAATTTACTTCCGGTCCATAAGTCATACGTGAAACTGAATCATCACCCAAATCACTCATAGGATAAAATGATTTTAATTCCTTTGTGTTAAATTGAGTTGCACCTCTGAAAAAAGGAGGATATAATGGGAATGGGTCATTTGATTGAGGTTTGCTCATATTAACTGTTGCATAAATTTGATAATTTATCCCGTTATTTTTTCCAAAAAACGGTCTTATGCTGCCAAATAAATTAGGTTGAAAATCTCTCAAATCAACTGCCAATCTTTTTAGAATTGCAACTGAATCGGAATTATCATCATAAGAGCAAATATAAGAAAATGATAAACTATCTTTTAAATTTTCCGATTCGATAGTTTCTATACCCAAACATACTGTATTCGTAACGTTATTTGAAATATAAGTACTAAGAGTATCAAACAACACGGAGACATCTTTGCAAAATGGAGGCAAATTAGTAACCTTATGAGTTTTACCAGTAGCATCAACAACTATTAATTTACCACCGATTACGGCAGTAATTTCATTAGGAGCAAAAGGAAAACTATTGATTAATCTTTTATTTGAAATGATATTGCCAATCAACGGTTTGACATCGCCTGCAATTGTATCCGAAGCCCATTTAACAACAAAATTATCAATATCTTGTAAATTTGATTTATGATATATTTTTCTTGTGCCTTGTGTATTTCCTTCAGGATAAATCCAATTGGCGGGACTTGATAAATTAGTTTGGCTGAATAAGTCGGCAAAAGATACAAATAAAAATACTAATACAGCTGTAATTATTTTATAAAATATTGTTTTTTTGCCATTCATATTTATCCTAATGCATTATTTTGCACAATAATCATCAATTATCTAATATAATGGATAATATAATTAATATCAAAATAAATATTAATCAATTAAATCCAATTTGAAGTTTAGCATAAATTATACCAAAAATGCTACTTAAAATGATTAACATTTGTAAACAAAAAGTGAGAATGCAAGATAATTTTTAAATTATAACAAAACTTTTGAATTACAATCAGATAGTGCAGATATATAATATTTACAGTGTTAGATTTTTGTAATCTGTAAGTTGTTGAATTCCTACAATGTTATAAAAAGTATTTGTGGAGAT
>CAZVPQ010000261.1:0-4263 GCA_964628675.1 uncultured Hyphomicrobiales bacterium
TTTAGTTAATTCGATCTTACTTTTTATTAAATACTAACATACGATGACGATGGTGAGTGGGGAAATTCAATTATCTAACCACGAGCTAAAGCACGTGGCAATTCATAATTCATAATTTATTTCAGCAACGTAGTTGCGACATATTTAAGAATAATTTAGAATTTTAATAAATCCGAAATTTTTATAGTACAATTAAAATATAGCTCCTTTGATTTCAAATTTATTTTATTTAAGTTTGGTATTTATTTTTGGATTGAAACAAATTTTACAGTAAATAGTAAAGGGATTTATGAAAGTATTAGCTATATTGGGTAGCCCCCGTGAAGATGGCAACACTTGAATACGACCCTTTGGCTATCAGAGATGCTCACGGAACAGGTTATAGAGCAGTTGAATTATACAATTTCATTTATGGTCAAAAAAGAGAAATGTAAACTTTAAGGAATATGGAAAAAGTAGAATTAACTATTATTGGTGCAGGAGTTGTTGGTCTCGCGATTGCTTCGGCACTATCTGATTCGGGTAGAAATGTTGTGCTACTCGAAAAACACGAATCTTTTGGTCAAGAAACTTCCAGTAGAAACAGCGAAGTTATTCATGCAAGTATTTATTATCCTCAAAATTTTTTAAAAGGTAAACTATGTTTGCAGGGGAATGAAATGATTTATGATATTTGCAATAAAAATAATATCCCGTATATGAACTATGGCAAATTGATTGTCGCTACTAATAACGAAGAAATTGACAAACTACCTGCTGTTCTAAACACAGCAAAGAATAACGGTGCAAAAGGTGTAAGAATTATTGGTGAGAACGAAATTCATAAATTAGAACCGAATGTTAATGCAAAAGAAGCGATTTATTGTCCCAGTTCGGGAGTAGTGGATTCTCATAAATTGATGCAATATTTTGAGACTAATTCAATTAATAACGGTGCTGATATTTTATATGGCAATGAAGTTGTAGCTATTGAAAGATTGGCTAATAGTTATAAACTTGACATCAAAACTCTTGACGGACAAACTTATAGTTTTGAAACTGAAATTTTAATTAATGCCGCCGGACTTAATTCGGGGAAAATATCGAAATTAGCAGGGATTGATATTGATAAATATCATTATAGAATTAATTACAAAAAAGGTATATATTTCAGAGTGCATAACGGTCTGGAGCGATTCCCCAAAATGTTGATTTATCCCGTACCGTTTTCGGAAGGCTCTGTCGGTGTTCATACTTGTCCCGATTTATACGGAGGTATGCGAATAGGTCCTCACGATTTTTGGGTCGATAATATTGATTATTCCGTTGATGAATCTTGGCGAGAATTTATTTTTGATTCGGTTAAAAGTTTTTTGCCTTTTTTGAAAAAAGAAGAATTAATGCCGGATACTGCCGGTATTCACCCGAAAATACAGAAGCCGGATGAAGATATGCAAGATTTTGTAATTAGGAATGAATCTGACAAAGGACTACCGAATTTTATTAATCTTGTCGGCATCGAATCGCCGGGATTGACTTCTTCACCTGCAATAGCCCAATATGTGAAAAATATAGTTGATGATTTATAGATAATAGGAGGCAAATTATGGCAAGTCGTATTCCTACATACCAAGAAGCAATGGATTTGTTTTTGGAATATAATAAAACTGATTCTTTGATAAAGCATGGCAAATCTGTTGAAGGTGTAATGAGACATTTTGCACGGTTAAACAATGAAGATGAAGAAAAATGGGGCATAATAGGTCTGGTTCACGATTTGGATTATGAGAAATATCCCGACCAACATTGCGTTATGACTAAAAAAATCTTGGAAGAAGCCCAATGGGACGAAGAATATATTCGTGCAATTCTTTCTCATGGCTGGGGACTTGTAACAGATGTTGAACCTAAAACGCAATTGGAAAAAACTCTTTATGCAATTGATGAATTAACAGGATTGATTACAGCTTGTGCTTTGGTTAGACCCTCGAAAAGTGTTATGGATTTAACCGTGAAATCAGTCAAGAAAAAATGGAAGCAAAAGGCTTTTGCCGCAGGTGCTAATAGAGAAGTCATTGCAAAAGGTGCGGAGATGCTCGGAATGGAATTGTCCGACTTGATTTCAGAATCCATCGAAGGTATGAAAGAAATTGCAGACGAAATAGGATTGTAAGAAATATTTCTAAACAATAATTTTATTCTTATTTCTTCTATTGATGAGGAAATTATTGTTGATATAATTTAAGGCGGTTTATAGCTTTCTTTTTATACCTTTTCTAAATATTATTAATAAAAAATATTAGCTTATAGAATATATTATTACAATTTTTGTAATTAATGAAATTAAAAAATATTGGAGACGGATATGAATTCGAATAAGGGGCATATTCTTTGGATTGATGATGAAATTGACCTTTTGCGACCTCACATTATCCTTTTGGAAAAAAGCGGGTATAATGTAGAAACAGCTACTAACGGTGAAGATGGGATTGAATTAGTAAGACAAAAGCACTTTGATTTAATATTCTTAGATGAATCAATGGTTGGATTAAGCGGTTTGGATATTTTGCCTGTTTTGAAAGAAATTGATGTATCTACACCCGTTATAATGGCTACTAAAAATGAAGCTGAAAGCGTTATGGACGAAGCAATCGGCTCTAAAATCGATGATTATTTAACAAAACCTTTGAACCCTGCACAAATTTTAGCCGCTTGCAAAAAATTCCTTGATTCAAGAAGAATTCGGAGCGATAAACTTACACAAGATTATTTACAAGGATTCAATGAAATTTCGAGACGCTTGTTCGATCCATTGGATTGGGAAGATTGGGTGGATATTTATAATAAACTCGTTAATTGGTCAATGGAACTTGATAGAAATCCCGATTTAGGTTTTGAACAAACTCTTAGAGACCAATGGAGAGAATGCAATGCCGAATTTTCTAAATTTATTGAAAGAAATTATAAACGTTGGATGAAAAATCCTTCTGCTGACGATACCCCCGTTTTATCTCCCGATATTATCAAAGAATACTTATTGCCTCTTTTGAAAAATGGAAAACCTACTGTATTTTTTGTTGTTGACTGTATGCGGGTTGACCAATGGCTTGTTATGGAAGAACAATTGAGACAATATTTTTATTTTAAAAAAGATTATTATGCAGGAATTTTACCTACGGCAACACCATTTGCAAGAAATGCTATTTTTGCCGGTTTATTTCCTATTGATATTAAAAAATATTATCCTCAATATTGGGCAAACGAAATTAATACCGAAGACCATAAGGCAAACGCTTATGAAGAGCAACTGCTCAATGAACATATAAAAAGACGCCGCATTAAACTTAAAACAAGCATCAATTATATTAAAATCCATGAAACGGAATTTGGTAAAAAAATCGAACGAGATATATTGAATATTGCTAAAAGTCATTTATCGGCAATTGTAATTAATGCTGTTGATATGATAGCTCATTCACGTTCAGATTTTGCCATTTTAAAAGAGATTGCTCCCGACGAAGCGGCATATCGCTCTTTAACTGCTTCATGGTTTCAGCATTCCAGCTTTTTTGGTATGCTAAAAGCATTAGCCGAACAAGATGTAAATATTTTGATTACAACTGATCACGGTTCTATTCGCTGTATGCGAGGAGTTAAAGTTATGGGGGATAAGGATACTTCTACGAATTTGAGATATAAATTCGGCAGGAATGTAAAAGCGGAGCAAAGATATGCTATGCAAGTTAAAGACCCGACAGAATTAAATTTGCCCCATCACGGTATGACAGTTAATAATATTATTGCCAAAGAAGATTATTATTTTGTTTATCCGACTGATTATCACGAATATTTACAAAAATACAGGGATAGTTTTCAGCACGGAGGTATCTCTTTGGAAGAAATGATTATTCCTGTTATTCAGTTAGAAAGAAAATAAAATAATTTAGCATTTATTTTATACTTCGACTACGCTCGGTATGATGGGTACTACACTCTGTGTGATGACGAATCAGGCACACCAAGCGAAGTCGAAGTGCTTAATTAGATTGTCATTCTGAACGGATTACTAAATACTAAAAATAAGATTTACAAAAGTTTCCAAAAATGCACATAACAGTAGTAATAAACCAGTATTTAAGAGGTATTACAAAGATGAGTTTGTAAACTTAGAAACAATAAAAAAGCTTTAATACCGTCCCCATAACCGTCCCCTATTTTATATTTTGGGAATAATTTATTCGGGAGATTTTATGGCTACAATCAATTTCTATTTAAAAGAACCTC
>CAZVPQ010000262.1:0-4239 GCA_964628675.1 uncultured Hyphomicrobiales bacterium
ATATCTTGATTGACGACAAATCTTGTCCTATAATAAATATAAATACGGCACAGGAAAATAAATATTATGAGCAGCACAAACAAAATAAATGATATTCCCAAGAAAATTGAACAAGCGTATAGTTCTAAGGATTTAGACCCAAAAAATTTTGTCTTTGTTAGAATGTTTAAATACAAAGATGATATAGAAAATGGAAAACTGTATGCATCTCCATTTCGCCCAACAGTTCACTTCACATTAAACAGTATTGTTGAAAGCAGTCCATATGGAAATTGGTCAGATGCAAAGTATGCTTTGATAACACCGATGTATGAAACTGTGAAAGAAAATAAAGAAAATTTTTTGGGCGGAAGTTCGGCTGATATGTATTTTCTAGGTTATGTTAAGCTCCCAAAAGGATACAAAATTATTGAACGTGGAAAGAACGAATCCTACGAGAATTTTAAAAAGAGGGTAGTAAATGAAATAAAACAAAGAGAACATAAAGTTTTAGAATCTGGTTTTTGGAGCGCTTTCAGTTCATCTCCTGATGAAGAATTTTATTGTGTCAACAAGCTCTTTGGAAATTTAGAAAAAAAAGTCGGGAAAAGATATTTTGGAGTTGTTCCGACCGAGAGTGCATTTGGTCAGATTGAAAGGTATGTACGTAGCTTAACCAAAGAAAAAAATGAACCATTGTCACTATCAAAGATATTCGCTATGAAAAAATTAAAGGAGCTTGGAATAGCAAATTCGCAATTTAAAATTAAAATCAATCAAGAGAACATAGTTAATCCCGAAATTGAAGAGAACTGCGCAATTATTAATAATCAATATTTCAAAACTTTTGAATTGGGAATAGATATTATTGAATTTTTAATCTCGACTAATAAAGGAGAAAAAGTAAAAGCATTGTCAACAGTAGCATCAGGTGGCGAGATTTCAAGGGTTATGCTTGCAATAAAATCAATATTAGCTGAGTCTGACCAATTACCTATTCTAATATTTGATGAGATTGATACAGGTATCAGCGGTGGTATAGCTCAGAAAGTGGGCTTGGCAATGAAATACTTATCCAAATCCCATCAGATAATTTCAATTACTCATCTTCCTCAAATTTGTGGATTAGCTGATAGAAATATTTATGTTGAAAAAAAAGAACAGAACAATAGAACGTTTATTAATGTTAAGATATTGAATGAAGAAGAAAAAATAGAAGAAACTGCTCGATTACTTAGCGGTGAATCTATTACAAAATCAACTCTTGAAAGTGCCAAAGAATTAATATCAGCAAGATAATCTATTCTTCATCTTTATTAAAAAATAGCTGACCCTTTCTAAATGCTCTAATTATAACAAAGCTAATAGCAATAAATGAAGACAAGAAAAATCCTAAAACAACCATCAAAACTCGGCTCGGTGATGACCTTTTATAAGGTGAATAAGCTCTGTCCAATGCTTGTACAGTGGGAATATTGCTTTCGGCTTGAAGTGCTTCCTGAAATTTTTGAGTTTGAAGATACAATATAACTTGTGTTAATATTTTTTGATCACGAAGTAAATTTGTATAAACTCTGATTAATTTAGGAATATTAGTCAACGGAATTGAGAATTTATCCGTAGAAGTCAGTCCACCAAGTTGTACTCTCCTGTATTGATTTTTTAAATTTTCAAATTTCTGCTGATAAGCTTTCAATCTTGGTGATTTAGATTTATACTCTTGGTTAGCTATTCCAAGTTGAACTTCGGCTTTTGACAATTCGGTCCCTATGTTTACAGCATTATCCAAAATAGCTTGTGTTTGCTCGTCTAACGCAAGAATTTTATTTGCTTTTTGGAATTTCTCAATTTCTGCATCAATCGAATCAAGTTTCTTTAAATTTTGGCTTAATACACCTGAAATAAAATCTTTTTTCTTTTGAGCTTTATAATTCTTATTATTACGATTAATTAAATCAAGCCCTCCTACCGCGGCGTTTGCTATTGATGCCGATAACTTTGCGGCAATAATTTTATCTTTTTGATTTGGGAAATATGGAGTGGAGATAGTCGCATTAACAATCATCAAACCACTACGATTAGCTTCCACATCAAGCAAGTTAGCAACCACATCATATAAAATATCTTTATTTTCAAATTGAAAATCTTTGTATTGTTCTAACTTACATTTTTTAACTATATATTTGGCAACGGAACGGCTTTGCAACATTTCCAAATATAATTCTATTTTTGTTCCTTTTGCCAGTCCTCCGAGCGAAATGCCTCCGGAAATGCTTTGAAGAAAACTTGAAAGCCCTCCCCCGCCCTGATTTTCTTCAGGTGGCAAAATAGTTGCCGTAGCAGAAAATTGTTGTGGAACTATTAATGAATAAGCCCCGGTAAGAATAACAGAAATACTTATAAAAAGAATAATAAATTTCTTGTGTACTTTACAAACCGAAAAAATATTTTCTAATGAAAATGCATGTTTTGTATCCAAATTATTCTCCAATTAAATCATATAGTTAATGAATAGTTCTATTTTTTAAAATTAATAGTAGAATAAACAGCAACAAGCATAGCTAACATTGTAATAACTTGAGTTGTCCACAGCCACCAATTGATTCTTGTTTCAATTTCCGGAGGTACTAAAATATTATCGCCAGGCTCCAATGTATAATTCATATCAGAAGCTAAAAATTGTTCACCTTTTTTCTTTACAATCAATGTTTCATCTTTTTCAGCTCTAAAACCAAATCCACCTGCTTGTTTTATATAATCAAGATAACTATTCCCTTTTTTAAAAATTACTAATCCTGGATTATTTACCCTGCCCTGCACATTAATGAAATTCTTTTTAGTTGGGACATATATTGAATCTTTATCAATTAAAATAATATTATCAGCAGATTTAGGATTGTCCCAAACTTTTAAAAAGTTTATAGCCATAACCCCTTTTTGTTCAGTAGAACGAGCTTGATAATATCTTCTTTCATTTTCAGACATCTCTGACGGTAGAATAGTTTCCAATCTTTTCATTTCTTTATCAACTTTTTCTATCCCTTTTCTTCTCTGCAAAGTAGCACCTTCGAGCGAAGCTTCATCTGTAGGATTTCCTGCTCTGATTAAAATATCTCTAACTCTAGTATCGGCTTTATTTATTGCAAATTTACCGGGCAAGTTAACTTCGCCTTCAACAACAACAAACCTTGTATTCTGCCAATTAGGTTTTTGTCTTATATATATTCTATCACCTGATTTTAATGGAAAATCTCCCGGAAGATTATTTGATTTATAAAATAATTCTCGCCAACTGCTAATATTCACAAACCATCTATTAACTGACGCATTATTCTCTTCAAAACGCGCTATTTCAACTGAATCCAAAAAAGATGAATTCAAAAAACCATGAGCAAATTTTATCAATGTGGAAAGAGAATCACCTAAAACAAATTCAAAAATTCCTTCTTGCGCTACTTCTCCCCAAATTTGAATACTATGTTCTTTGCTACTTGGTGGAACAATTATTTGGTCACCTCCTAAAACAAACGGATTCGCATCTTTCTCTCCAATATTAAATTTCAATAAATCAACAGGGATAACTTGTTTGCCTTCGTCTCGCAATAAAATAATATTCCTGATGGAAGCATCATATTTTAATCCGCCTGCTCTTTCAATAATCTCGGAAGCACGGTCGGCAGCAGTTGCAGGAACTATCGCCGGTTTTCTGACCGCTCCGCTTACTATTACCTTGAACTTTCTTAATTTTTTCAAAACAACATAAACTTCAAAATTTCTATAGGCTTTGCCAACAGCTTGTTTTATAAGCTTTTCAGTTTCTTTAAGTGTTTTGGTTTTTACATCAACAACTCCAACAGTTGGAATTAATATTTTGCCTTCAGGTGATACTACCACCTTGTATTCAACGGGTTTAGTTGTAACAATGGAAACAAACAAAATATCATTTGGACCCATAATATATTTACTCGGGTCAATTTCTTTTTCTAATAATCCAGCGGTTTCGTCGGCAATCTCTTTTGATGTTTTTACGTTCAGCGTATCTATCTCATTCTTTTTAGCGCCTGTTAGAAAAGAATTATCTAAGTACTTTTCTTCTTGAGCAATAGAATTACTCTGATTAAATGCGAAAAATAATATTAACATTATATAAAAACTATATCTCAATTTTTTTGTATTCATAACGGAATTATATTTATTAATAAATAACCCAATTACAAAGATAAATAATTTTATTTTACAAACTGTTTTGTAATTGTTTTG
>CAZVPQ010000263.1:0-4228 GCA_964628675.1 uncultured Hyphomicrobiales bacterium
TTTTTTTCAAGCTGTGTACCGAAATAACCCTTTATTCCATATTTTTCTTCAATAATTTCATCGCTTCTTTTATAATTAAATTTATGGTTAGCAATAAATATATTTATAGCATAAGAATACCTGTCATATTTATTATAATAAGCGGAAAACGATGATGTAAACATAGTGTTAAAAATTCTTGTATTATCTGTTTTTAAAAAATACTCTTGATTTCTAAGACCGCCAGCTAATCTCAAAGTAATTCGACCACCGCGATTTAATAAATTTTCTTGTATCAAATCCAATCCGACTTGTGTATAACGTTCGTTATCAACCCTCATACCCAATCTAATACTTTGATTTCCTACATCATTAGCTTTGAGAAATATATCAAGACTGTCATTATTGGCTTTCCGTTCAATATCAAATTCTATATTATCAATGAAATCCACACTATTTAAATTATCTCTACTATCAACAATTGCCTTAGCATTCAATAAGTCTCCTTTTTTAAATTTCAACTCTCTTTTTACTAAAAACTTATTGGTAGCAGACACATTTATGTTCACCGATTTAATTATTCCTTTGCTGAAAGAATAAATCAATTTTTCTTTTTCTTTATCATATTGAATATCACTTATTTCTGCATAAGAATAACTTTTTTCTCTTAGTTTCTTTAAAACATAATCACTTATTTTTTCCAAATTTTGAATATTGAGATATTTATTATAAAAATCCAAAGTAACTTCATCTTCAATAATCTGAAATATACTATCATCTAGATTTTTAAGTTGTATCGACTTTATTTTATTATATTCTTCATCATCAATTTCAGCATAAAGTTTATCTCTTATTAATTTAAAATTTATTTTGATTACTTTTTTAAATTTCGACTCGTCTTTTATCTGTTCTAATAATTCCGATAAGCTTAATATGGAATCGCCATATAAAACATTGGGATTGCTATTCTCTTTAAAATTAAATTGTTTATTTATCTTTAATTTAATTTTGCTTGCATAAAACTTATCAAAAATAGAATCTGTTTTTTTCTTAATCAGTGCTTTAATCGAACCTATTGATTTTTTTGTCGCAATTTCACCACACAAAATCAAGCTATCAAGTTTTGTAAAATCTGTATTCTTATGAAGACCTATCAGTGGCTTTATTACAAAATCAGATGATTCCTGAGCCTTATCGCTATATGGTTTCATCAGTATAGAAACTATTTGATCTGCAATATTCCAAGGTTTATTGAGCTTCTTGGCAGATATCAAAGGGGAAATTGTATTAACACTAATTATTATATCAGGTTTAAATTCTCTAGCTTTCAAAATGGGTATATTTGCTTTCAACCCACCATCAACTAATATCATAGAATCAATTTTAACAGGTGAATATCTTAATGGGACAGTAGCACTCGCTCGAATTGCTTTCGCAAGATTAACAGAATCCAATGCAATCGTATTGCCGGTAACCAAATCAGTTGCTACCGGTCTGAACGGAATTTTTAAATTATTGAAACTTGAATTTGTATGATACCTTGCATTCCAAAGTAATTTTTCTATATATGAATTAAATTTAGCACCAACTGATATAGCTTCCGGTATCACCAAATTAAAATTTTTAAAACGCAAAGTCAATAGATTTCTATCTTTAATTTTTTTCTGGTCTAAGAAAAGGTCGCTACGCTCTTGCTCGTCAGAAGTCGAGAATATTTCGTTCCAATTTGTATTCCTTACAATTGAGTCAAGTTCATCGGGCAAATAACCGGAAACATACAAACCACCAATAATAGCCCCTATACTTGTACCCACAATATAATCAATATCTATCCCCGCCTTTGCTAATTCTTTAATCACTCCGATTTGAGAGAATCCTCTTGCTCCACCACCGCTCAAAACCAAAGCAATTTTAGGTCTCCATAATTGATAATTCGGAATATCATCTTTATTTTTTGTGTATTCGTTGAGATCGCAACAATCCATATATTTTTGTTTTAATGATTCAGAATTATTAATACTTGATTTTAAATTTGTAAACGGAAGTATAAGAAATAAAAGTATAAATGATATGTGTTTTTTATTAATCATCTGATTTCAAATCCGGAATATTTTTCTGTATAATCAGTATTGTCTATTTCAACTGAACTTACCAAAGACCTTGAAGGACCTTTTTGCAACAAACTATACAATTCATTAACCGATTTTTCATTACCTCCGGCAACAACTTCAACACTTCCATCATATAAGTTTTTTGCATAACCTCGTAAACCTAATTCAATAGCTTTCCTATATACAAAATATCTAAAACCGACACCTTGCACATGACCTTTAACTATAAATTTTGTGTTTGTTTTTTTCATTTTGCTGCAAAAACAATGTTTTAACAATTAATATATAATAGCAGAAGCAACTTCTCTAACTTTATCAGCGTTAACTAATTTTTCAATCAATGTCAGAGAAAAATCAAAGGCAGTACCTGCACCTCGAGATGTTATGACATTATCACAAATAACAACTTTCTTCTCTTGATAATCATATTCTGATAATTGATTTTTAACAGACGGGTGACTTGTTATTGGCAAACCTATATCCACAATACTATGATATGCAAGTATCGAAGGCGCCGCACAAATAGCCGCAATTATTTTGCCTGACTCATAATGCTTTTTTAACATTTCTTCCAAAAATGTGTTATTTTTTAGATTCTCAGTACCCTCAGCACCTCCCGGCAAAACAATTGCATCAAAAGTCTCATTTTGCTCCATATTCCTAAACAAAATATCAGGAATAATTTTCACTCCCCGCGAACAAGTAACAATGTCCAAATCCGACACAACGACAACTTTAATACCTGCACGTCGAAGCATATCAATCACAATAACGCATTCCATTTCCTCACTACCTTGTGCTATCGGAACTAATACGGTTTTTGTCAAAATTTTACCTTTTAATAAATACTTAAATTCACATTAAATAGCAAAAAAATTAAAATAAATTAGTACTTCTAATAACGAAAATAAATAAAAATCAGATAATTAAAAAAGATTTTCCATAAATAAATCAGAATAAATTCATATCAAATTGAAATGATTATAGTTGTTAGCTTTCCACTATTTAACTAAGAGCTATATTTTAAAACCATTATTATTTAAATAATTGTTCTTCAACAGCATTAAATATAGTTTGCGGTTTTAAATAATTCATACAGAAATAATCAGGATTCTTGCATTTAGGGCTGAAAAAACATTTACATTCCTTTTCCGGCTCAATTACAACACCTCTGCCATACAATTCGAACTCATTTTTATTAAAAATATTATTCATTAGTATCAATGGTTTCTTCAAACCAATAACAATATGCATAGCCATAGTAACGGCAGTAACTACTGCATCACATTGATTGACTAATGATATAAATTCTTTTAAAGAAAAATGCCCAAGATATTCGGCACCTGTTTTTTGAGCAATTCTTGTATTTTTTTCGTGTTCTTGTTCTCCACCGAGTAGCAATGGATAATAACCTTTTTGGGAAAGCAAATGAATCAAAGATTCCCAATTTTCTTCAGACCAAAGTCTCGTGACCCATCTACCACCGCAACCTGTATTTAAACCTATAATCTTTTTTTCGCCACTATTTATTTCCCACTTGATCGAATTATCAAAATTTAAAATGTATTCTTCTTTTTCAAATTCCCATCCACATATTTCAAAAATTTCCTCAGGATAAGATTTGTGATTAGCTTGGTTAATATCATCAAATAAGCCCGTAAGAAATTTATGATGAGCTAAATCGTTAGCAGGTGCAGGTTTCCCGTCTTTTAAAATAAAGCCGAACTTCTTTTTAGCTGATAAATCTTTAGCCAAAGCACTTGCTTGCAAATCTTTATCCAAATTGATAATTACTGAAAAATCAGTTGCTCTAAGAGTTGTTAACGATTCCAATGTAAAGGGAAATATTAAATCAATAATATCCTCCGGCAAAACATCAGGTGTATAAGTCAACCACCAAATTAATGCGTTGGGATATTCTTCTTTGATTTTATGCAATAGAGGAGTGGTTCTGATAACATCACCAACAGCACCTAATTTGATTATTAAAATAATTTCGCTTTTGGGTTCATAATATTTACAATCTGAGCAATGAACACCTTCATTTTTATGAAATTTGCAAGGAATAAAACCACGAAAATATTTACAATCACTATAGTAAATTATATTATTATCCATAAATTATAATTTATATTGAA
>CAZVPQ010000264.1:0-4216 GCA_964628675.1 uncultured Hyphomicrobiales bacterium
TCTTATGCAATGGCATATAATATATTTTTAGAGAATAATCCTTTGCCGTCTGTCTGTGGCAGGGTTTGTCCTCACCCTTGCGAAAGTGAATGCAATAGACAATACAAAGATGGTGCTGTAACAATTAATAATATTGAGAGGTTTGTTGGTGATTATGCCATTGAACAAAATTTACCAATTAAAAAATTAACCGAAGAAGTTTATAAAGAAAAAATTGCTATTATTGGTTCAGGTCCTGCAGGATTGTCTGCCGCTTATCACTTGGCAAGGCTTGGCTATTCTAATGTCAAAATTTTTGAAGCAAATGAAAAACCCGGTGGTATGTTGAAATATGGTATCCCCGATTATAGACTCCCATCAAATATTTTAGATAAGGAAATACAAAGAATTTTAGATTTAGGTATTCAGGTACAATATAATACTAAAATTGGTCAAGATATTCCTTATGAAAAAATTCAAAATGATTTTGATGCTATTTTTGTCGGTATAGGCGCCCATTTAGGTAAAAGACTTCATTTGGATAATGAAGATGCTTCTAATGTTATGACAGGTGTTGATTTTTTGCATAAAATTAATTCAGGTGAAACGATTGATGTAGGTGATAAAGTTCTTGTTATCGGTGGTGGTGACACGGCTATTGACGCCGCAAGAATTTCCAAAAGATTAGGTGCTGATGTTACAGTTGTATATCGTAGAACTCGTAACGAAATGCCTGCAATTGAAGAAGATATAGTTGGTGGTGAAGAAGAAGGGTTGAATTTTGAATTTTTAGTAGCACCCTTGGAATTAATTAAAGATGGTGATAAAATTGTAAAAATGCGTTGCCAAAAAATGGAACTTGGTGAACCTGATGAATCAGGTAGGAGAAGGCCTATTCCCATTGAAGGCGAAGAGATTACTTTTGACTGTAGCTTTATAATTCCTGCTATCAGTCAAGAACCTAATTTTGATGGTCTTGATAATTTGCACGAAGGTAAGGATTGGATTAAAGTTGAGGAAAACTTTAGAGCGTCTTTGGAAAAAACTTATGCAGGTGGTGATGATATTGACTTGGGACTTGTTACTATTGCTATTGCTCAAGGCAAGATGGCGGCAAGAACAATCCACAATAATTTCAGAGGTATTGAACCTGAACCTGAAACTGATATGGAAGTTGTAAGACAAAATAAAATTGTTATGTCTTATTACGAGGAAAAAGCAAGAATAGAAGAAGAGAAACTCTCTCCGGATGAGAGATTGAAAGGTATTGATTTGGAAATATCAAATACTCTTTCAGAAGAGCAAGCTATTGAAGATGCCAAAAGATGTTTTAGCTGCGGAAGTTGTTTTGATTGCGGGACTTGCTGGAGCCTTTGTCAAGACCAAGCTATTCACAAACCTTTGGAAAGATTTCAAGAATATACATTTAAGTTAGATTTATGCAAAGGTTGCAGTAAATGTGCAGAGGCTTGCCCTTGTGGATATATTGAAATGAAAAACCCAATGACGGGGCAGTATGCAGAGCGAGGTATTGATGGGAAAGTTATTGTTCAATAAATTTTAATTAGTTTTTATTATAAATTTAAGGAGTTTGATTATGCCTATTTTTGAATATGAAAATTTGAAAATTGAAGTCGATGAAGATGGCTTCATGGAAAATCCGGAAGAGTGGAACAAAGAAGTTGCAATCGCATTAGCATCTACAGAAGATGTAGGTGAATTAACGGAAGATCATTGGAAATTAATTAATTATCTAAGAGATTATTTCCAAAAATATGGTATTGCCCCAATGATTCGTAAGCTTTGCAAGGAAACAGGATTTCCTTTAAAGAAAGTGTACGAGATGTTCCCATCGGGACCTGCAAAGGGAGCTTGCAAAGTAGCTGGTTTGGCAAAACCGACAGGTTGTGTTTAAATCTTAAGTCATTTATAAGAAGAAAGAGCCTATTGATCTTATTAAAGCAATAGTTTCTATAGGCTCTTTTTAATATTAATGATAATTGTAGGTTTGGCTTGCTAATATTTATTGAATATCTGAAAAAGTTTAGGTAAGTTTTTTTTGCTGAAAATTTAGGAATATCTAAATAATGAAATATCTTCTATCAATAAAGTTTAATATTAAAAATAGAAAGTAAATAGATATGTTGATTTTAATATTGTGTTATTCATCAATAGTAATTTTTATTATTGCTTCCATATTTAATATCGTTCGACAACTGAAAATGCCTGTGCATTTAAGGTGGGAACTCTATCCTGTCCCACACGAAAAAGGGAGGTCCGAACATGGCGGTTCCAAACTCGAGGAGTTCGAATGGTGGAATAAAGAGCATGAGAAAGATGAAATAAATGAAATCAAGGAGATGGGAAAAGAAATCTTGTTTCTTAAAGCTGTTTGGGAATATAACAAAAGCTTATGGTTGGGAAGTTTTCCCTTTCATTTTGGTTTGTATATGATGATTACAAATATGATGCTTCTTGCCATATCCGGAATTTTGCAGTTAAACGGATATTATATTAGTCAAGTTACTGAAGGATTCGGATATTATTACTTCTATCTTGTTACTACAATTGCGTGGGTAGCGGCATTCATTGGAGTTTTTGGTGCTATTAGACTCTTCTTTTCCAGAGTAATTGATTCTAGTTTGAAATTACATAGCAGTCTTAGCCACTATTTCAATATAATTTTAATCGGATCAATTTTCGCTACTTCTTTATTCTGGTTAATCATTGATGGAAATTATGTTGAAAAAGCAACTAACTTTTACGCTGCAATTTTTAGTTTCGGCGTTATGCCTGATTTGCCGGCTATTGCTATATGGCATATACTGCTTATAGCATTTTTTATTATTTATTTACCATTTACACATATGAGCCATATGTATATGAAATACTTTTTGTATCATTATGTCAGATGGGACGATGAAGATGTTAAAAAAGGTTCAAAATTGTCGTATCAGCTTATTGAACAATTAAATTATCCTGTTCATTGGTCAGCCGAACATATAGGAGCAAACGGAAAAAAAACATGGGGCGATGTAGTTACAGATATTCCTGAGGAGAAAAAATAATGACTGAAAAAAGAAAAATAAAAGTAAAAGATATTAGTAAAGGGGAAGGTCCTTTAATTGATATTGATCCAAGAGAATTGATTCCTTTTCCACCTCCTTATGATAAAATTGATGAACATCCCAAAATCAAAAAACTTGGCGACGATATTAAAAAAGAACACGATGTAAACCTTGACGGTTTCTTAATTGGCGGATTACCTAAACCAAAAGATAAAGCAGAAGAACAAATATATATAGATAAGTTTATTGAAGGCATAAAAAAATTATTTAGTAAAGAAGACAATTGGACTTTTTTGCAACCTTTAGTACTATCAATGGAACATTGTGCCCAATGCCAAAGTTGTTCCGATGAATGTCCTATTTATGAAGCAAGTGGACAAAAAGAAATTTACAGACCTACTTATAGAGCTGAAGTATTGAGAAAACTTTACTTCAAGTATGCTAAACCCGGTCCCAAATTATTTAAGAAATTCGAGCATGGTGATATTAAAGTTACTTGGCAATTAATTTCCAGATTGTATGAATTGAGCTATCGATGTACATTGTGCCGCCGATGCGCCCAAGCCTGTCCGATTGGTGTCGATAACGGGCTTATTTCACGGGAATTAAGGAAAGTTTTTAGCCAAGAATTGGGATTTAACACTAGGGCTCTTCACGAAAAAGGCACAGTGCAACAATTAACAGTCGGCTCCAGTACCGGTATGAATGCTTTAGCAGTTAAAGATAATATTGAATTTATTGATGAAGATATTAGCGAAAGAACCGGATTTGATATTAAAACACCTTGGGATAAATCGGGGGCAGATATTTTGTTGATTCATAATGCAGGAGAGATATTAGCTTGGCCCGACAACCCTGGTGCTTTTGCAGTGATGATAGAAGCCGCTGGTTTGTCTTGGACTCTCTCTAGTGATATTGCCGGTTATGATGGGGTGAATTATGGTTTGTTTTATGATGATGTTCAGTACGCAAGAATTTATATGAAGCAAATTGCCATTGCAAAAAAATTGGGTGTTAAAAAAATTGTTATGGGTGAGTGCGGACACGAAAGTAAGGCAATGGCGGCTATTGGTAGTAGAGTTGACGATACTATCCCTAGGGAAAATGCTATGACATTTCTCCATAATATTGTTTTTGGTGGAAAAGTTAAATTTGACCCCGAGAAAAAT
>CAZVPQ010000265.1:0-4215 GCA_964628675.1 uncultured Hyphomicrobiales bacterium
ACTCATGAGCTCTTTTATAATCTATCAACTCTATGTGGGCTATTAAGTTTGAATTTTGAACTTAGGTGTTACATTTTCAGTTTGAATTTTCTTGGGAATTTCAATTACGGTTTGGTCGGTGGGAAAGTGGATAGGAAATTATAGGTGTTGTCTGAGTTTTGGGAAATTTGAGTTTGATGCATTGACATTATTTATTTTCTTTATGAGAGACATATTCAAGTGAATAAAAGGATAAATGGTCGGTATTAGCTTTTTTCATCGAATCTCTATATGAGTTTAATTGTTTCATTTTCATCTTGTATTCTTCTTTGTCGGATTCGCCTTCTTTATGACTCTTTATATTATCTTTTTCCATTTTTAAGCAATATGATTCATCGACCCTAAATTCCTTGACGATTCCGGTTACGGTAATTTCTTTGCCTATTAGATTTTCGTCAAATCTTTTATCAGATGTTATATGAACCGTGCCTTTGTCTGAGACTAAAAGTAATTTTTTGCCTCCATGCTTGCAAACATGGTCAACTATACCGCTAACATTTACTTCTTTACCAACAAAATCACAGGCTTTTGTATCGAAATCGCCCAAATCAATAGTTGGAATTGCCGTAACTTCTTTTTTTGCTTTGGCTTCATCTTTAGGTTTGTTTTCAGTATTGCAAGCCATAAAAATTACCGAAAACAGTAAAATTGCTAATAGGTTTTTTGTCATAATCTAATCATTCATTTATTAAAAAATTATACAATTATAAATGCAATATAATAAAAATATGTTTCTATATTGTAATTAGTGAGTAATTTTCAATTTCTAATTTTTAATTTTCAAAGAATTTTCAATGATTTAATCTCGGCTAATCTTTTCTAACAGTTCTTGAGCCAAAGCATAAGTATTTGGGTCTTCTTTGATTTGTTCTAATATATTAATATTTCCTTTTTCTTCGATTGGGCTATCGGCAACCATTAATTTAAGTGCTTTGATAATTTCAGGAATAGCCTTAGATAAACTCAAGCTTAGTTTTAAAATATCTTCCAATTCCATTTCGTTTAAACTTACTAACTTGTTCTCAATTTTATTTTGAATAAGAATTAATAAATTTTGAAAAGTATTAGCAAATCCCATAGCTTGTTTAATACGTAATTTAGAAATTTTATCAAATCCGGATATTACTTTTTGTTCAATTGATGCATTGTCAGATATATATTTGTCAAATTCAATAGCTCTATTTTCCCAATTCCATTTTTTACATTGCTTATAAAGATTAGAAGAACTTTTATTGAGCAGTTCACCGGTTTTCTTTATATCCCTATCGTTACCCAATTCAAGATAAACTTTGAAATTATAATAAGCTCTATTGCTTTCGCCTTTTTGTTTTTCCCATATATTCATAACTACCTTAAAAATTAATAAAACAAAGCCAAATTTAATTTCCTAATAGTTAATACCAAGAAAACAGTTTCAATATTATTGATTTTTTATTATTAATTTTGTTTTTTGAATAATTGAAATTGAAATATGGAGAATGTAACGGTGTTTTGTGCATCGAGTTTGAAATGCGATGATTTTTATCTTCAACAAGCGGCATTACTTGGCAAATTACTTGCTCAATCCGGAAAAAAAATTATTTATGGTGGTGGTAAAATCGGGCTGATGGGACAACTTGCCGATGGAGCATTGAGTGAAAATGGTAGAGTAAAAGGAGTTATCCCTTCATTTCTGCAAGATTTGGAGTTAGGGCATAATGGGTTAACAGAACTTATTGAAGTTGATAGTCTTCATCAAAGGGAATCTATTATGTTGCTTGAATCCGATATAATCATTGCTTTGCCTGGTGGCATCGGTACATTTTCCGAATTGTTGCAAGCAATAACTTGGAAGCGATTATGGCAAATAAAATCAAAGATAATTATTGTTAATCTCAATCATTATTTTGATCCTTTAATTGAGATGCTGAACAAATCTGTTCGAGAAAAATTCCTAAACGAAGAATTCAAGGAATTATGGCTTGTTGTAGATTCGATTGAAGAAGCTGTTAAGGAATGCTGAGAGTTGTTGAGTTTTTTTCGGGTTCCCATAAAAATTTTTCTAAATCAACTGCTTCATTGATAAATTCTATGCCTTCGGATTCTAATAATTCACGCATAAGATAGGGAGTAGCGAAATACATTTTCCCGGATAATTCTCCATTTCTATTCACAACTCTATGGCAGGGAATATCGGTTCTGCCAGCGACAGCATTTAATGCCCAGCCTACCATACGAGCAGAAGATATTAATCCAATATGTTGGGCTATTCTTCCATAAGTTGTAACTTTGCCATAAGGAATATTTTTAACAATATCATACACTTGATTGAAAAAATCCTCATTCTTTTTGTTTTTATTTGCCATCTTATCAAACAAAAATTTATTGTCCACGTTTATTTTCAAAATTTAATCATTTTTTTTGATTTATTATGTTTGTAAATAAAAATTCTTCTAATTTTATTGTCTTTCTAAAAGAAAGAATAAAAATGGATTTGCCGGGGATTGAAGCTCATAAATTAATGGCACCAAAAATTGGAAATGATTATTACAGAAGTTTCAAAACTGAAAAAGATGCATATAAATCTGCTGTTCTTGTCCTTTTTGTTCGAATAAATGACAAATTACACATCTTGTTTACTTTAAGAAGTCAAAATATCAGTCATAGCGGTCAAATCAGTTTTCCCGGAGGTCGTGCTGAGTTCAATGAAACAGATGAAGTTACTGCATTAAGGGAAACCAAGGAAGAAGTAGGTATTTCAAAAGATATTGAAATTATCGGAAGGCTTTCTACATTATTTGTCCCGCCCTCTAAATCGTTGATAATCCCAATAGTAGGATATATGGATTACCCACCTGAGATTTCAGTTAATTCTGACGAAGTTCAAGAAGCCTTTACTATTCCGTTTGATTATTTTTTAACAAATGATTATTTGAAAAGAGAAGTTTGGAATTTTAATGGTAAAGATGTGGAAGTGCCTTTTTGGAATATACATACAACTCCTTTATGGGGAGCAACGGCAATGATACTAATGGAATTAATTGAAATCAGTAAAGAATTCTACAAAATATAAAAATATTTAAGTATAAATTATTTACAAATTGCAAAATTCTTAACTACATATTTTATTTAGAATCTCGCTTAATTCTTTCATTCTAACCGGTTTATTAATTCTGCCGACAAATCCGTAATCTTTATAGTTAGCAACGATTGGTTTGCTTGAATGTCCGCTAAATACAATAGCTTTAACATCAGAATCAATCTTTTTGAGTTTTTTCAAAACATCTTCACCTTGCATATCACTGCCTTGAATAGTTAAATCAAGAATTACTGCTTGATATGGGGCTTCGGAATTTAAAGCTTTTTGATACATAGCAATTGCTTCAATACCATCTTTTGCAGTTTCTATTTGGTAATCAATTAATTCGCCTATATCTTCAAAACTCTCTCTAAGTTCTTTGTTGTCATCCATATAAAGTACTTTTTTGCCTATGCTATCAATAATTTGTTCGACTTCTTTTCTTGGCGTATCAAGTTCTTTCAGTGTTGCCGGGAGATATATATCGAATCTTGTCCATAAGTCAACTTCGGAATCAACTGTTATAATTCCTCTGTGTTTTTGAATAATAAACTGTACGCTTGATAGACCTAAACCGGTACCGGTTACTTTGTTAGTATAAAAAGGATCAAATATTTTGCTCAATTTGTCTTTGGGAATACCTATTCCATTATCTTTTATCGAAATCTTGACATAATTACCTGCATTCAAATTTAATTCGTTATCGTCTCCAAATGTTTTATTGCTCAAGGAAATATCTATTTTCCCATTATTTGTAATTGCATGTATTGAGTTAATAATCAAATTCATAAATACTTCATTCAATTGCTTTGAATCAGCCTCAATATTCCAAATTTCATCATCATATTTAAAATCTAAAATAATTTCAGAACCGCTTAAAGCGATAGATGTTACATCTTCAATGACTTGTTTGAGTGAAATTGTTTCAATAATCGGGTTTCCTCCTGTGGAAAAAGTTTGAAAACGAGTTGCAAGTGCAGATGCTTGAGAAACTGCAACATCTATTTTTTCCAAATACTCTTTTGCATTTTCAGGTTTATATTTTGCCAAACTTAAATTAAAAGAAATATTAGCAAGAATATTCTTGAAATTATGAGCTATACCTCCTGCTAATAGAC
>CAZVPQ010000266.1:0-4211 GCA_964628675.1 uncultured Hyphomicrobiales bacterium
ATGTAATTATATAAGTGAAGTATTATTTTCCCCCCGGATAATGAATACAATTTTCCTTTTTTCACTTTATGCTATATCTAATATATAATTTTTTTTTGATATATTAAAATCATATTTACCAAAGATTTAGTAATAAATACAAATAGAATGTTTTATGAATTAAAACTCTAAGTAAAAAATCAATTATAATATTGGAAATTATTTATCAAAACTAAGAGTAATAATTATTTTTGAGTCGGCTGTGAAAGGTAGAAGATAATTTAATTCAAAAATTTTAAACACTTCTTCCCTAAAACTATAATCAATTTCTTTAAAATAAATTTCATTAAGAAAATTAGAAATATTTTTGTTTTCTATGTCAAATGTCCATTGATTATTTTCAAATTTTTGTAAAGGAATATCCTTAAGATTAACTTTAAAGTTACTACTTGTTGAACCACCTGAATTACCTACGGTAGAATAATAGTATTCTTTCATACCTTCAAAACTCTTGAGTATTTTATTTGTCGTGTCAAAAACTATTGTATATCTCGTAGTTTCATTATTCTGTATTGTTTCATCATTTCTAATAATGTTTTTTCTATACATAGAAAAATGATTCAATGTATCATAAATCCTATTGTTTGAAGCTAATGATGTGAAACCAGGTTTTAATTTTGCATTAAAATAAGTAGTATCTACATTGCAATCCTTATAATATGATTTGACATTCATCATAATGTTGGTAATACTAATGCTAACATTTACTCTATGCCACAATTTGAAAATTTCTTGAGAAGATGCTGTACCATATTTAGTAGTCAGCTTAATAGGAACATCTTCTGAAATATTAGGTACTATGCAAACAATTTTATTATTCTGAATTGATTTTATCTCAGCTTTAACCTCTCCGAAGAAAACCGAAACAGATTCTTTTATAGCTCCAAAATTATTCCCATTAATACTTACCTCCGAACCAATTATTCCAAAATCGGGGGTCAAATTATTAATAACAGGTTTCATATCTGCAGGAATAGTAAAGACATCTTTTGAATATATTTCTAAAAAACCAATTTTTAATTTTATTATACTTGTTTTGGCTCCATCAGGCACGACAACATTCAAATAATAAATATCATTATTCTTATCTAATGATTCGATTTTAGCTTCGACATCACCAAAGAAGATATGATTTTTATCTTTTTCAGGGTGGAAATATAATCCTTTGATTTTAACTTTTGTACCTGCTTTACCATTATTTGGGTAAAAGGATAATATTTCAGGATAATGGTTAATAGACCTTTCAACCAATAGATTTTCTTTACTTACAGCTTTTGAATTCAAAACTTTTACGATTATGCGATTACTATAAGCGTTTTCAGGAACAGTAACTTCAATAACTCTTAAACTATCCTTGGATTGATAAACAGAATTAATCGGAGCTTTTACTTTTCCAATGAATACAGTATCCAATTCTTTATTTAAATCGAAATTCATTCCGTAAATCAATAGTTTGCTTTTAGGTATTACAACTTTTGGTGTAAAATATTCAATAGTCAAAGTAGTATCGGATATTAAAAAGAATTTATTATAAGTAAATTTATAATCTCCAAGGTGAACAGAGAAATAACCCGATCTTGGATACTCAGGTAAGAAACATCTTAAATAATGAGGAAATTCTTCACCAAAATAGTTGTAATCAATCGGACAATTCAAATCAGCTAAATATATCTTGATTAAAAATTTATATTTCAATAACGATTGTCCTAACAGTAAAACGGCTTTTGGATTATCAGGGTCTAACTTGCAATATGTTATATTCGGCATTAATAAAGAATCGCCTGTAATAACTTTGAATTTGGATTTAAATTGTTTTGAAGTATTATTCATTTCTACCGTAATAAAGTCTGTTTTTGCATCATAAGGGACGTAAACATTAAGATAAGAACTGTCATTAGAATTAACCGATTTCAAAATTGCCGTCTTATCACCAAAAAGAACTTTAATATTTTTCAGTGATGAATCAAAATTTTTACCAACGATAGTTATTTCGGATAAAGGCTCTCCTTGATTTGGTGTAAAATAATATAATTGAAATTCTTTTGTTGAGTCTTTACTTGTTGTATCAGTTGTATTTTGAGTAGTATCAGTTTTACTCTTTACAGGATTAGATTTATTATCGCAACCGACTTGCAAAATCAGGATACTTGCAAGCGTCAACATAAATATTTTTATTTGAGTTTTCATTTAAGGACATCTTTTAATAGTGATTTTCAAATAAGAATCGCTTCTGATTGCATTATCCCATTTTAAATAACTAATCTTAGTTTTGTCATTATGAAATGGGGGTTGATTTTCTACATTATTTTTAAATTTCTGGCATCTAATATAAGTTAAATATTTATTAATATCATAACCGGAAAGTTCAAATGTAAAAGTACTTTTATAATCTAAATTTACAATCTTAATATTTTCAACAGTAATAGAAACATCATATTCATATAACCAATAATGTACATAATAGTTCTGGTTTGATATTTCCCTGTAATCGGTTAAAACAATATGATCTAATTCAAGTGTTAAATATGAAGCAGGGTCTATTTTTATATGATAATCGCCAAAATCGAATTCGTTTGGTTTTAAATAAGGGTCTTCTTTAAATTTTTGAAATTGTTCAGTCATAGGAACAAAAAACAGTGTAGAGATTGTGTCATTGGCAAATTCAACGTTTACATTTCCTAATTCAACTTGCAAAGAATAAAAACGAGATGGTATAAAAACATCATCAGTAGTAATTTTTTGATTGTTCTTTATAACAGTGATTTGTGATGTCTCAGCAAAACAGGGGACAATGCAAGTTATCAAAGTATCGTTTATACTTGTTTTTTGTGCTTCTATTTCTCCGAATAATACTTTGACATTATTCATATCATTTCCAAAACCGCTGCCATAGATGAAAACATCTAAACCTACCAATCCTTTTTTCGGTTCGAAATCGGATATTGAAAATTCCGCGTTTTTACTTGTAACAACAAAATCTTCCAATGTTTCATCGCTGTATTTTCCCGATACTAATTTTATTTTGCCTGATATTGCATTTTTAGGAACTTTTGCAAAAATTACTTGCGGCTTTTCAGGGGGATATAACGATAGTATCTGTGCTTTAATATTATTTATATAAACGGAATTTTTATTAATATCAGGATTTATATTTTTTGCATAAGTTATAAATTCCGATTCAGGTTCTCCGTATTTAGGCGAGAAATCATAAATGATAACTTGTTTTGTTGTTGAAGAATCGACAAGCGAAGGGTCTAATACTTCAAAACTTTTGCCGGATATAGTTTCATTATTATCAACAACTAATTTAAGCTGGTTAGTGCTTGCGACTTCGGGGACTTTCGTAATAATATAGTCATAACTACTAAAAATATAGAGTGAGTCAATAACAGCTTGTTTATCACCAAAATAAATATAGTTTTTATTTTCTAATGGATTTACATTGTCAGCTCGAATAATGACGGTAGTGCCAACTGAACCTTTCTCGGGAAAGAAGGACAGTATTTTAACTTTTTTCGGATTGTAGAAATAAAAATAATCCTTGCTTGTGCCTTTTATATCCCCACAGATAAAAATAACTTTTGACATTTTTGCTAATGAATCTGGAATAGTAACATAAAACCGGGTTTCTTCTTGAAAATAATTTGATGAATGAATTTTGACTTGAATATCGCCAAAATAAATTTCTGCCGTATCTTTTCCTAAAACAATTCCTGTAACTGAGACATCAACGGAATTGCCCGGTGAACCTGAATTCTTATCAAAAGTAATTCTGGCATTTCCCTCATTATTTTGTGTTGTATCAATCTTATTATTGACAGGATTAGATTTATTATTGCAGGAATAAAATATTATTGATGCAGTAATAATTAACGCTATAGCTATTATTCTAAGCATTTATAAAGCTTTGTAGTGAAACAATTATTATAATTTAAAAAAAAATAAAGAGAAAGGCAAGGAATTTTAATTTTTTTTAATAATTTATACCTATAAAATTTAGGTTTTAAATCAAATTTAGTAGGTTGTTAAGTATCTATTTATTAAACAAATAAAATTGTGCTAATTGCAACAAGCACTAATCAATAATGATTAAACGCAAAAATATTCCAAGTTCTGAATTTTCCAAATTCTATCGTGTATTGAAGAAGAGATTCTTTTCTGTTCCGAACTAG
>CAZVPQ010000267.1:0-4207 GCA_964628675.1 uncultured Hyphomicrobiales bacterium
TAAACTTTAATTTATCAAAATTTGGAGAGTAATTATAATGGGACAAACAGTTGTACAAAAAACATTAGCTAAAGCAAATGATAAAGCTACTGTTAACGTAGGAGACTTGCTCGAACCAAAAATTGGATTGGCAATGTCTCACGAAAATGCGGCTTTAGTTATCAATCAATTCAAAGATATTTATAAAGGCACGGGTACCGAAGCAAAAGTTTGGGACCCCGATAAAATTGCTATAATTTTTGACCATAGAGTGCCTGCAGAAAGTAGCAAAACAGCTACAAATCAACATCTAATTAGAGATTTTATTAAAGAGCAAGGAATAAGCAAATTCCATGATATCAGAGGTGACGAAATGGGTATTTGTCATCAAATACTTCCTCAATATGGTTATGTAAGACCCGGCAATGTTGTTGTTGGGACAGACAGCCATACAACATCACACGGAGCTTTGGGAGCTTTTGCTTTTGGCATTGGAGCTACCGAGATGTCTTCGGTTTGGACTCTCGGTGTTATGTTGAATGTTCCCGTTCCTCCTACGATCAAAGTAGTTGTCAATGGTGAATTCAACGATTATGTCCAACCGAAAGATTTAATTCTTTATTTAATTGGAAAAATTTCTGCCGAAGGTGCTAATTTTAAAGTGCTGGAATATCATGGAGACACATTCAGGAATATGCCTACTTCAGGACGTCTTACGGTTTGCAATATGAGTGTTGAAGCCGGAGCAACTTCAGGTATTGTTCCTTCTGATGATGAGACCGTTAGATATCTAAAAGAAGCCGGCGTTACTGATGAGATTGATATTGTTCAACCGGATTCAGATGCCGCTTATGATCAAATTGTAGAAATTGATGTTACAAAACTTGTACCTCAAATTGCACGTCCACATACTGTTGACAATGTAAAATCAGTTGATGTTGTTGAAGGAACTCATATTGACCAAGTTGTGATTGGTTCTTGTACTAACGGCAGATTAATTGATATTAAAACAGCCGCTGATATTTTACGTGGGCAGAAAGTTGCAAGAGACACAAGATTATTAGTATTTCCTGCCTCAGCAAAAATATATGTTCAAGCCTTGGAAGCGGGTTACCTGAAAGATTTGATGGAAGCAGGAGCTGTTATTGCTAATCCGGGATGCGGTCCTTGTTTGGGAATACATCAAGGAGCATTAGGAGACGGAGAAGTTGCACTTTCAACAACTAACAGAAATTTCAAAGGCAGAATGGGCAATCCGGACTCGGAAGTCTATTTGTCTTCGCCTGCTGTTGCGGCGGCAAGTGCTATCACAGGGGTTATCACAGATCCAACGAAAGGAGGCTATTAATATGTCTAAAGTTGTTTATAAATTCGGCGATGATATTTCTACGGATATTATTTATCCCGGTCGATATATGGCGACGGTTTTGCCGTCTGAGACACCTGAATTTGCATTCAGAGATCAACCTGACTTAAATAAAAAACTCATTAACAAAGAAATATCCGAAGGCAGTATTATTGTCGGTGGTAAAAATTTTGGGTGCGGTTCTTCACGTGAGCAAGCGGCATCTACATTAAAAGGTTATGAACTTATAATTATTGCTCCGAATTTTGCTCGTATTTTCTCGCAGAATAGTATTAATTTGGGATTAAGAATTGTTATATGCCCTGATATTAAAGCAAATGAAGGTGATGAATTAGAAGTTACCGAAGACAAAGTTATAAATAAAACTACCGGCAAAGAATTTAAAATTATTCCTCATACTCAAACACAAAAGGATATAATTGAAGCTGGCGGTTTGATTCCTTATACAAGGAAAAGATTGATGGAAAAACTCAATTGATTTAGAATAATGAATTGTAATTATAAACTAATTCGACTACGCTCTGTATGACTGGGTATTGTTATACAGAGTAAAGTCGAATTGGTTAATTTATTGTTCTTCTGAACTACGAAGGATTTTCTGTTTTTGACTGGTTTTCTGTTTTTTTGTCATTATTCTGGTTAAGAGAAGTTTTTAATTTATTTATGTCTCTTACTTATGGTCTAATTATGGGACCTGCTATTTATTTTGGAAGAGGCGACGAAGTAAGAATTTCCCAAATGTTAGGTATTCCAATTGGAATTGTGCCTTTAATCCTTGGCATTACCGGTTTAATAATATCATTAATTATTATCTTCAAAGTAGTGCCAAATCAAATTAGACAAACTTTTATTCTTGCCGGATTGCTTGGAGGCATAAGCGGATATATAATATGGTTGAAAATTTTAGGACCTGTGATATTACCTTAATCTTCGGCTAACACAATAATTTTGTCTTCGGGTTTTAAAATAATTTTTTCTGATTTTTTAGGATTAATATGTATTCCATAAAACTCATTAACGTTATATGCGAACTCATTAATTCTGTATCCAATCGCAACATCGCCTTTTTGTGCCGCAGATTCAATAATAGTATAGAAATTTAATTCGACGTTTGTTTTTACGTAATCACTAACAGGTTTTAAGTATATCTCGGAACCATCGGCATCAAAGAAATCATCAAAAACATATTTAAGATATTTATTTTCAGATAATTGAGTTAGCATTAATGAGATTAATTTATCACTAACAATAAAATCATCGGCTTTTGCCACTTCTGCTAATGCTTGGTTTCGAACATCTAACATTTCACTGACAACATTCAAATGTATTTTGTATTTATCTGCAATATTACGCAAATGAAGAAGACAAATCAAAGTTTGAGCGTCAGCTTCTTGTTGCTTTATTCCTCTTGTATAACTCAAAATAATAATATGGTCATAAGTTTCAACTTGATGTTTGTCTAATTCCGACCTCAAAGTAATATTGGAATATTTAAACTTGACTCTCTGGTAAGTTAACGATGCATTAAGTTCTATAATTTCCTCATCAATATTATCAAATTCTGCTAAAATTAAAATTTCAGAGCCTTCTGCTACATAATTATCAAGTTCATGAACAATACTTGAGCCCTTATGATTCCAACCGAGGAATAATGTTTTTTCAACTTGTTTTGGAGTAGTCGTCTTATTTGTAATAGCTTCAGGTTGTAACTCGAACTCAATTTTATCAGAAAGGACTACTGTGTCATCATCTTCAGAAATTGCAATTATTTTATCATTTTCGTTAATGACAGAATTCATAAGGGGGTTTACCTTGACAGTTCCATCAGCAAATTGAATACCTATCACTGAAGAATCCTCATAAGCAAAAAGAGCTTCTTTAAATGTTTTACCAATTAGTTTCGGTTCATATTGGAAATATATTTCGTCACCATCGTAATCCAATAGTTCTGTATAAACAACACTTAATCCTGATTGGCGACAAGTTTGTGCAGTAACTTTAGCAACTACATCGAAGGATAGGACATAAGTAACTTCATCTCCGCCTACTACTTTAGCGGCTTCAATATTGGCTTCATCTTTTATTTCGGCTACAATATGATATGGTTCTTTTCTTCGATTTGGATTATTGGTTAGTGCCAAGACAGACTTAATCACATGAGTATCGGGGTGATCTCCATCGGGTGAAATAATAATAATCGAACGGGCATCATGGGGATTGACTTTTTCAATATCACTTAATTCCAAAGGTTTCCCACTTCTACAAATTACTTTTGTTGTTTTAAAATCATGAATTTTTGAACGAATCTCTTCTTCCATCTCCATACGGTCTTTATCGCCAAGAATAACTATACTTAATCCATGTTGGTTCTCATTTGCTATAATTAATTCAGAAATAATTGTAAATATTTTAGGCGACCAGCGAATAATCAAAGTGTGATTTTTTTCCAATACTTTGGAATGACCTTTTCTTAATTGGTCAATTTGATTACTAAAAGCAGTTGTAACAATACCTATGAGTACTGAAACTATAAAAATACCGAAAATTGTTACAACCAGCATAATTAATCTAAATGTCCAACCGGTATCTCCGCCAATTGTACCCGGATCAAGCATTCGAGTTAAGGTTTGCCAAACAGATTCAAAAATATTTAAATGAGTATTGTCAACTTGAGTTATTCCTGCAATAGAAATAATCAAACCCACGAATAAAGTCATTAAAAATGTAAATATAGCTAACCACCCAATCAGTCCCAAAGCACCTGCGGACAAAGTGTTCTCAAAAGAGTATTTTATTTTTTCTAATAAAGTAGCTGGCTTTTTTTCCATTTATTATATTTTAAAAATAAATAACTTAGTTCTT
>CAZVPQ010000268.1:0-4184 GCA_964628675.1 uncultured Hyphomicrobiales bacterium
TGACTTTAATGAATCGCCGAGATAAGTTGAATAATTTAATTTAATGAATTTACCCGAATAGAGATTAGGTAAAACTCCACTGCCTTTTAATACTATTTTATCATTAGCTATATATTCGTGAGAATTCCAACTCCAGCCCGGTAGATAAGAATATATTTTGCCAAAATTAAATCTTTGATTTCTATTATTGTATTTGATTTGCAAATTCATTTCATTTATTTCATTGCCTTTGATATCAGGGATTTCTACATTAATAGTAATACTCGTGTCAACTCCGACAGGAATCAAATAGTTATTAATTCCGGAATAAAGTTTAATAGATTTGCCACTCCCCATTAACTCAACAGAAATAGTGTCATCTTGATTAGCAAACAGTTTCAATTGTGTTTTGTAATTCTTTTCTTCTGTCGGCTGAAACAGAATTTTAACAAATCCTGTATCCTTAGGATTGATTGTCAAAATAGAATCCAATAAAACATAAAAAGCAGAAGAATCACAATCAAGACAACTTTCATCAAATAGATAATTATTAATAATCAATGGTGCTGAACCGCCGGCATTAATCAACATTAATTCATTAGTATCCAAATTGCATAAAATATTATCATTAAAATTGATTTCTTTACTAAAAATAATGCCTTTGCTTTCACAACTTATATTTTGAATTGTAGTATCAATAGGGTTAATATCGTTTCCTGATTTTGCATCTGAAAATATTTGTATTTGGTCATGCCTTTCACCAATTGCTTTTGGAGTAAAAAGAAGTTTAATCATAACACTATCTAATTCGGGAATAATTAAATTTTGCTTTTTGCTTTCATCAACCCAATTAAACTCAGAACTATCCAACAGCCGACAGTTATAAATTTTTAGAGGTGAATTAGAACTTATATTTTGAATTTTTAAAAGTGTTTCAGTTGTTTGACCGGGTTTAATTTCTGTGCCGCAAATATATTCTGTTTGGATAACAGGCAGAATCCCAAAACCGCGTAAAGGTATAAAAAGTTTTCTTTCCAACGAATCGACAATAATAACTAAGGAATTTTTATATTCCAATGTGTCCTCAGGTTGAAAACTTATAGGTATTGCCAAAGAATCATTCTGGTTAATCACATAAGGTAATTTTTGCAAGCTATTAATAAATACTTGGTTCGGTTCTTCAAAATAGAAAGTATCCAAAGTTATCGGGAAATTATTTTCATTTATCAAATAAGTTATGGAATCATTAATTGAAAGCTGTCGCCTTTTCCCCCAGTCAATAGAAGAAACAGAAAGCTTTGCTTTCAATCCCTTGCCTTGCAAATATGTAATTCTGTTTTCACAAGCGCTTTGAACTTGCCAATCAATAAATGCTTTTCTTTCGTCTTGATATGTAGGAGTAAAATATATTTGAATATTAATACTGTCATTAGGTGGGACAGTATTATTTGTCAATTTGGACAATCTGAAATCAATTGAATTTAAGCCTTTAATTACAGGATTAATACTTATAGGAATATTGTTGAGGTTGTAAAATGCAGATTGAATTAATGAATCCTTTTCGTAATTAATCTCTACATTATAAAAATCAATAGTATCAATAGCTCGAGTATCGCATTTGCCTTTACCTAATAAAGTAAATGTAGATGAATTTGCACAATTGAAATTAACAATTAAATCAGATGAGAAATTGCCAATTGATTTTGCCGAAAAATTAAGTTCAATTTTCAAAGTATCATCGGGAACTAATATTTTTTGATAATTGTTGTCTATTGTAAATAGCTCATTGCTATTATTAACAATAGCTATATTTTGTATGCTCAAATCAAATGGTGAATTGTTAATCAAAATAGGGTAAATCTTATTTGTTATTTCACTACCTATTGCAGTTTCGCCTATGTCCAAAGTATCAATAATTTTTAAATAAAATGGTTGTGTTATAGTTATAGAGCTATCAATAATGTCATAAATTTCAGAGAATTTAATATTTTTATAAACAATAAAATCTCTCAATCCATTACTAATAAATTTTTTATTAGCAATGATGATTGAATCCGAGAAATTTTCGGCTGTGTAATGAATATCATCAATATCGCTAATCGTTAAATTTTGTTGAGTTGAATCATTTTCAATATCTTTAAAAGAAAGGAAATCCAGATTTTTCAGAAAAGTTGCTTCAAATGTTTGATATTTATTATCCGACATATACAAAATATTATTAATGCTTATTCTACCTTTATATTTTCCTTTGACGATAATTTCTTGATTTTTAAAATTAATTTGTTCACCAATAGCTTCAAAATTTTGATAATTATTCGTTGCTCCAAACAAAAAAGATTTAATTGTAGTACCCTTTTTATCTATTTTTGTTATGAAACAGTACTTTTTATCTTCGATTAAATCCTTATAAATTTTATTATTATCATCAAAATTATTATATGTATAACCTGTGAGATAAATATCGCCTTCGTCATCTGATATTATTGAAGATAAAGAATCATCTTTCGGACTTGCGAATGATTTTGCCCAGTTAATCTTGCTTTTTGTATTTAGAGAAATTATAAACAAGTCTTGCGAATTTTTACTTCCAACTTTATATTTATCAAAATTGATTGTGTCTTGAAAATTGCCTGCTAAATACAAGTTCACCTTGTCTTTTGATAATATTATTGAGTTTACATAATCATCGCCTTTCCCACCAAAAGAACGAGTCCAAAGATTTTTAATTTCTGCCGCCGCCACAGCTTTTATTAAAATATTATTATTGCCATTATTTGTTATTGCTTGTGGCAAATACCAACGATATGACAAACCGCTAATATTAGTATCAATAATACTCCAATTTATACCTTTATCAATATTATAAAACAAATCGACAGGTTTGGATTTATCAATTCCCGACCAAGTAATTAATATAGAATCGCAAGACGAAAACATTTTGCCGGCATAAGGCTTTATTATATCAATAGTAGGATTGCCGGCATATAAATTAATGTAAGAATCGCAGGGTTGACTATAAATAATTAATTTACCATCTTGAAAATGTCTTATGGAATCTTGAATAAACTTAACTTTAATAGTCAGAGAAGAATCTTCGTCTAATAATATCGGGAATTTGCCTGCTTCGGGACTTGTTAGTTTAAAATTATCATTAGGATTAATTCCGATACTATCTATAATAAAAGATTTATATCTCGCACTTATTTTAAATATTTTCTTGATAGTATCCAATGGGGGAGGATTTCCGAAATAAACTTTATTTGATGAATATTCGATAAATGGAACGCTTTGCTTGGGTGCGTTATAATATGCCAATCTTGTTTGTTGAGAAGGAAGAAATGTAATGCTTGAAAATCTCTCTTTTGATTCCGCAGAGCAACCATAAGGTGCTTTCCAAGATAATTCGCAGAACTGCAAAGTTTGAACATAAAAAGCAATTAATTCGTACAATGATACTAATTGATATTTATTCCAAATTTCATAAGCCTTGCCACCGGATTGTTCTGAAATTTCCCTAAGATAATCATTCATCTTAACTAATAAAGTAATTGAAAATACTTGTATGTTGGATTTTTGCAATTGCAATATAATATGCTGAGTATTGGGATTGACATTAGGATTGCCATCGGTCAGAAAAACAGCTACTCTTTTCATATCTCGGGGTTGACTTTTCAATAGCTCAACAATCCCCAAATTTTTATCTAAAAAGGGTGGGTCGTACAAAGTACCACCATTGGGACTAACATTTTCGATAGATTCAATCAACTTCTTTTTATCATTTGTGAAATTGCAGAGCAAGGAAACATTATCATTGAAACCGAGAATCGCAACTTTTGTGCTATCGACAAAATTTAAAGAATTGATAAAAGATTTGGCACCTTCGACAACCCAATCCCATCTGATTTCATTATTAGTAGGCATAATCATTGATTGGCTCATATCTAAAACCAAAACGATACTAACAGGCGGTTCGACTTCCTTTTCAATACAATTGACTTTGATGCTTGGGCTGACATTTTTGAAATAATCGAAAATCTGAAAATCTTGAGCAGAAATATTTTGATAGTAATCTCCGCTTTCGTCAATAATACTAAAATTCGCTTTAATTACCGGAAATTCTTCGGAGTGTATCTCTGATATGGAAAATATTTGGCTTATAGCAATAGAGGGTAATAAAACAATTAGTATAATATGTAATAATATTT
>CAZVPQ010000269.1:0-4181 GCA_964628675.1 uncultured Hyphomicrobiales bacterium
TCAAAAATTTTAAAATTTCCTATATCTTTTTCTTCTATGGTTTCCCATTTACTAATCATTTATTTCCCTTAAAAAACGAAAATGAATAAACCCCCTTAATCTCATTTTAGAAATCAAAGGGGTTTTTTATAGCTTTATCTCGCAACCCCGAGACAATTAATAACTATTATTTTATGATAAACAATTTCTTTCTCACAAGCTGAGTTGGTGTTTGCATCATTATGAAATAAACTCCTTCACCAAGTTGAGATATATTAAAATCAATTTCACTGATGCCCGGTTCGGGTATGTAATTAAACAATTCAATTACTTTGCTTCCCAAAAGATTGGAAACCCACATCTTAGTTGAAGCTTTTTCAGCTGTTTCATATTCGACCGTAACCATTGTTGATGCCGGATTAGGTTTCAATGCTAATATAGCGGCTTTATTTGTCGGGTCAAAGAATCTATAATTATCTTGATTTCCATCTTTACAAACATTTAACAATCTGAATTTACTACTAAATCGAGATATATTAGCACCACCTACCTTTACCCAAGCTTTTTCTATATTCAAATTAGATTCTGTTGCTGTACCTAACTTGGCTTTGCAAGGTATCTTACCTAATATATCATTTGGTCCGGAAACAGGCAGTACTAAAGTCAAAGTACAGCTTGTGAAATCTTCAGAAAACTTTTTGTTTTGAATGATATTAGAGTTTTTGGCTTCAATAATAGTTGAATTAAAACTCAAATCAAGCAAAATATTCTCTGCATTTTCCAAGTTCTTTGCATATTTTATTTTAATGGGAATATTGAAATCTTCACCGGGTTGAGCCGAAGTTGAATCAATATATATACTTGCAGAAGCAGGATTTAAAGTAAATAAACCATTATTTGCAATAAACGAAGCTCCACCGTTTCCTGTAGGGTTCAATATTTCCAAAGGTGTGGAAATATTGCTACCCGTTTGATGTACTTTAAAGTTCAAAGCTGCAATATTCTGCTCGGTATTTTGAGCTAAACAAGCTAAATCTTTTAATGAAATAGTTTTAAATCCATTCGCATCGGGAGCAGACTCAACTAATGGTGGTTGTGCTTCAAGCAAAGTACCGTCATATCTTATGTCAACACTAACTAATGATGTGTTGGACTGGTCAAAATTAATACCGTTTCTTAAAAAGAGATCAAATATTATATTTTGTCCGTCATAACCTGTGTATTCATCAAGTTCAATATTGACAGTTGCCAATCCCGGATTACCGGTAATAGCAACTAATGTATCAAAATTACAAGTAGAACCCGTGAACTCAATAGTCGAATTTAATAAATTAGCATCACCGGATTGAGGTTGATAAGTTATCTTGAAAGTCAATGTTCCTCCGGGGGCAATATTAGTTGGCAATGCCGGATTTATATTTGTTATAGTAAATCTTGTTGCATCTGTTGGAGTAATAGAAGCAACATTCAAAGGACTTGTCGAACTATTTGTAACCGTAATGTCAAGAGCATCACTATTGCCGATAGTTGCCGATAAATTAATTTGTTTATCCAAAGTAATAAGCGGTTTTGCAGCCATAGCAGTTAATGCCGCAGTCTTACTCGTTCCGCAATCATCAATTGTTATTGTAACATTATCCGATAGCGGTGCGTCGGATTGCGGGTCGCAAACTATATCTACATCGGCAGAGCCACCAACAGATAAAAGGTAATTTGCAGTAGCTACCTTAAATGGTGGATTAACTGATACCGTAACAGGGAATTCCACATTACCAGTATTAGTGATTGTTAATTTTTCCGTTGCAGGATTTCCTACACAAACTTGCCCGAAATCAATATCTCCCGACAAGGAAAAATCTCTATGTTTCATCGGTCCGATTAAATCAATATCATAAGGACTGTTTTTAGCATCGCTTTCTATTTCCAAAGTTGCTGTGTAGTCAGCATTTTGTATAGCGGCAGGGTGGAAAATAATAGTGATTGTCTCTTGGCTTTTAGCTCCTATTGTTGTCGGGAACTGCCCGTTTTTAATTTCAAAATTAGTTTCATCGGGGAGAATAGTCGCTTTACTTATATTTAATGCAATGTTTCCTGTATTTTCCAATATAATATCGCTTTCAACCGATGGCAAATTACAATCTGTTGAATCAAATCCGGGATTAGTAGATGACATAACCTTGCCACCTATACCATTACCGAATATTTCATTTTCAAAATTAGTTCCGCCGTCATAATTGGTGTCGAATTCAATAGTTGCAGATTTTTTGCCTGCCGGTTCGGTAGGAGTAAATTTAAATACAACTTCTACACAATCTCCCGAATCCAAATCGAAAGTTCCTGTTGGCGAAACAACTGAAAAATCACCGGCATCACCATCTTTAATTTTAATATTATTAATCCTTATTTTTTTGCCGGTTTTATTACAAAATACTTTGCTGAATGTCTTTTGGTCGGAACCGCCAATTGCTACATCACCCATATCAATTTTTTCAACAAAAGGGAGCATCTCAGCTGACAAAGTCATCTCTCTATCACTGCAAGCTGTACCCATCAAGTCCCATTGCAACATAGAATACAATGAATCCGTCGGAGTATAACGTACTGTTATATCATAAGAAGAGTCTTTTTCAATTCTAATTGGAGGTGTTTTTTGAAGACCCCAATCTTTGATTTCATACTTGCCGTTTCCTCTAATAGTTTTTAATATAAGAGTGCTATCAATAATTAAATAATTGTTTCTTGCTGTCAATGTTATTTTTATATCTTTTGTTGCAGGAGGTGCAACATCTTTAATAGTGGGGACAATTCTCGGCGAAATATCCAAAGAAGGTTTCTTCGCATTATCTATAACAAATTTAGTTGTTCCCGACAAAGCGCCATTATTTGGCAATGTCATTGTAGCACTGCCGCCGCTGCACTCAGAAAGCCAAGTAACATAACAAGGCGGAGGATAACCGAAAGAACCGGCTTCTGCTAAAATCTGTTGGTAAATTCCTGACAAAGTCCCTGCATCAGTAACTCCAAGCCAAATATTAGGAGAATTATCATTAGAATCTTTTCCTATTTCCGACAATTGCTGTAAATAACCTGAGTTCTCCTGAGTCATTGCCTCGTCACCAATTTGAATTACGTATATAGTGGTATTTCTAGCGTTAGCAAGCATTCTAACCCGATTAATATCAAAAACACCTGATTCGTTACCCGGATATTTGCTCCATTTATTAATATGATTACCATCAGTCAAGAAAATAATTACAGGCTTATATTTTGCCACATCAGGTTTGCAATAATGTAAAGCGCTATATTTCTCGGTAAAACCATCTTTTGCAACAAGAAATGCGGCATTCCAATTTGTTCCTGCACATAGAGAAGGTAAATTATCAACAGCATCCATTAAACTGCTTTTATTAGTACTGAATTCATGAATAGGTTTACTAGGGTCGTTAATATTCGGAATAGCATCAGCACAAAAAGCAGTTATTGCAGTTTCTGTTCTTAAGGGATTGAATTTTGTAATCCATTCTTTGAGAACCTGTTTTACAACATCAATTTTTGAAGCACCTCCTGTTATTTTTTCATCCATTGAAGTGGATATATCAACGCAAAGAACAGCGGAAAAAGTAGTCAGAGCTTGGTCGGGGCAATCAACATTTATTATTGGTCTTTGATTAGGCACTCCATTCTCATCAGCTTCTTCGATAATAATATCGCTATTTTGAAAACTCGAAACCCTGTTACTATCTTTGTCTTTCAGCATAAACGCCGTAACAACTTCAGGATAATTGGAAGGGTCGGTAAATTTTACACTAAGACTTTGTGTAAATACGGTATTGGTAGTCAAAAGCATACCAAACAAAGTCATAATAAATAGAGTTAATGATATTTTACGCATTTTAACACCTTATATTTCTCTTTATAATATTTCTCTATATATATAATAACACATAAATCAGCAAAAAGTTTCAAAACTATAGAGCTGTTGTTGACGGGAAAAAATTTACAAATAATGAAATTGAAAATGTATTAAAAACTTCCAAAGATTCAAAAGTATTGGAAAAAGTATGGAAGGCTTCCAAAGCTATTGGTCCACTAATTGCCAATGATATTATTAAATTAGTCAAACTTAGAAATGAAGCCGCTAAGGAACTTGGCTTCTCCAACTTTCACGAAATGAGTTTGAAATTAAACGAAGAAGACCCTGA
>CAZVPQ010000270.1:0-4177 GCA_964628675.1 uncultured Hyphomicrobiales bacterium
CAAATCATTTTGTTCTTTAATTATTGTTTGGGCAATGTTTTTATAATCCTTTAATTCTTTACATTGACCGACAACTTTATCTAATAAACTTTTTGCCAATTCCTTATCTTGCAAATCTTCTTGAACATAAGAAGAAATAGCTAAGAATTCAGTAATTTTTTTAGCGTCGTTTGCGGCATTTTCCAATAATTCTTTTGCCTTTTCTTTGTCGCCGAGATGAACGGCAATACTATGTCCGAGTTCGGCAGTTTCCATTGCTTCAAAACATGCATCTTCGGCTTCTTCATACATTTCTTCCGCTTGTTCTTTACTGCCGAGTTTAATATAAACTTCAGCGACACTTATATAATCTTTGGGGAACGAGCAATCACCTTCGGCAGTATCCAAAAGTTCTTTTGCATAAGCTTCATCTTTTGGTTCCGCAAGTGCTTCCAGTGCTAAATTACAATAATCTTGCACCGATTGGCATTCGGCTTCGCGAGCTTCAAGTTCAGATTTGCTTGCCATTAAAAAATCTCCTTTATATTTTCAAATATTTTTTACTTTTTAAAACATTAATCAATTACATTTCTTTATAAGGATTGGGACCTATTTCTTCAATAGTTTCAGAGAATTTATTTATTATCCCCGGCAATTTATCATATTCATCTAATGACAACATATGAAGTTCCACTCTTTCCGGTTCCAATACCAGTTGCTTTAATTTTTCCTGCACGTTTTCCATACGTTTATTAGCTAATTCACTACCTTTGATGAAATGGCATTGATAATCATCGCCGTATTTACAACCGAATAATATAACTCCGTCAAATCCTTGTGAAAGAGAATCTGCAATCCAACTTGTGCTAACCGAACCGAGACAACGTACTGGGATTACTCTTACATAAGGCGAAATCTGATAACCTTTTCTTGAAGCAACATCAAGAGAAGGATAAGCATCGTTTTCGCACATAAATGCAATAATTCTCGGAGTTGCCTCGCCGTCTTCTTCTTCAGTCGGGACATAAATTGATTTAATCATTCCCGAAACTATTTGAACCGAATAATCTTTGAAACTGATAATCCTTTCGGGGCATGCACCCATACAAATACCACATCTGCGACATCTATTGGGATTAGGTTGTGGCGTCCCTTTAACATCTTCTTGCAAAGCACCGAATGGGCATTCCTCAGTACAACGTTTACACTGTGTACATCTTTGGAAGAAGAAATCGGGATATGTTTTGTCGCCTGCTCTCGGGTGAACGGCTGTTCCATTTTTATTATTTACTAAACATTGTATCGCTTTTAATGCGGCACCGTAAGCATCATTTTTGGCAGTTGCCGTATCCATTGGAGCCCTAACTGCACCTGCGGCATAAATACCCGTTCTTCTTGTTTCATAAGGGAAACAAATATAATGAGAATCGGGAAAGCCGTAATGTAATGTAGGCAATTCAGGTCCTTGAATATATTTCAAATTCAATACCGGTTCTCTTGGAATATCAAGAACTTTTTCTGCAATTTTCTTTACGCTTTCTTTTTCTTCATTTTCTTTTTCTTCGGTCTTAGCTTGTTCTTTAATTCTATCGGGACCGGAACTCGGAACTAATCCTGTTGCAAGCACCAGCATATCACAATTAATTTGAATATTTTCATCTAACAAAGTGCCGTCAACTTTTACGCTAAGAGAGCCGTCTTCATTTTCTGATATATCATTCAATTCGCCTTTGGTTAAAAATATACTATCTTCATTTTGAACTCTTTTGTAAAAATTCTCATACATACCCGGCGTTCTCATATCTTTATAAATGATATAAACTGCGGCGGTCGGATATTTCTCGCGTATATACATAGCTTGCTTCAATGACGACATACAGCAAACATTGGAACAATACGGCAAATGCTCGGGGTCTCTCGAGCCGGCACATTGAATAAACACAACGCTTTTTATTTCACTACCGTCGGAAGGTCGCTTTAAATTATCATTTTTAGCTAAGTCTTCAACCTCAATATTAGTAACTACATTTTTGAATTTCCCGTATCCGAGATGTCCCAATTTATTCGGGTCATAAGGTTTCCAACCCGTTGCTTGAATAATATATCCGACTTGAAAACTTAAATCTTCGCCGTTTACTTTTGCTTTGACATCAAACATTCCCGGTTGCCCTGATGTTTCTTCAATAACGCAAGAAGTAAGCACTTTGATTTTCGGATTAGATTCGACTTCGGCAATCAATTCTTCACAAGTATTAGGTTCCAAATTAAAATATGGTGATTTTCTCGGTGTAAGTTTGTATAATTTGCGGTAAAATCCACCCAATTCAGGAGCTTTTTCGGCAAGAACAACATTATAACCTGCTTTTGCCGAGGCAATAGCTGAATTCATACCTGTTACACCGCCACCTACTACCATAATAGTTTCGTTAACATCTAAAATCATCGGTTCCGGCAAATCGGATAATCTGACTTTTGCTAATCCCATTTTCATATAGTCAAGAGCCAAATTATATGTTTCTATGTCGTTCGGAGTGTGCGACCAAGCTACACCTTCTCTGAGATTCACCCTTTCGACAATAATATCATCAAATTTGAAAATATCCGTATGATATCTCTGAGAGCTTGCGCCAATAATTACTGCTGATAAACCTTCGGATTCAATATCTTTTTGAATTTCCTTAGCACCGGTTTTAGTGCAAAGATTCTTCATTACTTTGCAAACCGCAACATCTTTTTCTTCTTTAAGAACTTCTGCAATTTTATTACAATCGAAAGATTCGCCGATTTTATGACCGGAGCAGATATAAATCCCAATCTTTGTTTCTTTTTCCATATTAATTGCCCCCCATAATAATGTGAATAGCTTTTAATGCGGCACCTGTCGCTTCTTGAACTACTGTTGCAACGTCTTTTGGTCCTGTTGCAACACCACAACCGATAATTGAATTGTCTATGTCTGTCTTAATAAAACCGTTTTCATCTAATAGTGATTTGTCGGGGAAATTACCGTTATCGGATAATGTTGGTTGCATACCCGTAGCAAGAACAACCAAATCAGCCGTGTATTGTTTTAATTTTCCTTCCAATGTATCTTCGGCTTCAACAATCATTTCATCAGTTTCAATATTTTTTTCAACTTTTGCCACTTTGCCTCTATGCCAAAAGATTTTTTCGTCTTTTTTAGTATCATTATAGAAATCTTCAAAAGCACCTGGCGATCTTAAATCAATATAAAATATATGAATTTCGGCGTCGGGATATTGCTCTCTGATAAATCTTGTATGCTTCATCGAAGCCAAACAGCATACCGAAGAACAATATTCGAGATGATTTTCATCTCTCGAACCTGCACATTGAACGAAAGCGACTTTCTTTATATCTTTATTAGAATTGGGTATTAAGATTTTTCCGTTTGTAGGTCCGCTCGGAGATGCTAATCTTTCCATTTCAACATTTGTAATAACTTCGGGATAATTTTTATAACCCAATATTTCCAAATTATTAGCATCATAAGGTTTCCAGCCGGTAGCGTATATAATAGCTTTTACATTGAATTCTATAATTTCTTCTTCTTGATTCAAATCAATGCAGTTGCTACATGATGATTTTACTTCTTTTATTTGTTCTTCCGTGCATTTGTCCTTTTCAAAAACATATTTCATGGGCCAAACATTATTGGAAGGCAAATTCAGAGCTTTCGTTTTATTCAATTTGTAATTAAACTCGTCGTCAATTTCAACCGGACATTTTTCAAAACAGTCTTCCAATTCGCTATCGCTACAGTCTTCGTTGATATAGCGAGGTTTAACCTTGACTTTTACTATATAATTGCCTGCTTCGCCGGAAATTGAAACAAGTTCTGACAAAGTATAGAGATTGATAAGCGGATTATTTTTAATTCTTTTTGTATTAATTTCTAATCCGCAAGTAGGAGGACATAATTTAGGAAAATACTGATTGAGTTGTGCAACTCTACCGCCGATATATGGGTTTCTCTCAATTAATGAAACTGAAAAACCTGTTTCTGCAGTTTCCAATGCCGCTGAAATACCGGCAATTCCTGCACCGACGACCAGTAGGTCTGATGACTTTGTTTGTGTTTTCATATAAAGCCCGAAATCGTAAATAAATCTATTATTTATATATAATTATCTAATTTCAAAAGAGATATTTTTATTAGCAAATACATATTTTTCAC
>CAZVPQ010000271.1:0-4167 GCA_964628675.1 uncultured Hyphomicrobiales bacterium
GTATGCTTCCTTTTCTTCAACGGACATATTTTCCGGAAGCAATGGGGCTTGCCCCCATGCATTATATTTAATAAATAAATTTTATATATGTTATTCATACGGGCAAGCCCATATGCTTCCTAACTCTCTTCAACAATCTTTATCTCTTCCTCCGTCAAACCATATAACTCATAAACCAACCGGTCTATTTCTTTATCCGTAAGCGATATTTGTTGCTCGAGAATTTTCTTCTCTTGTGTGCTTATACCTTCAAAATGCACTCTCTTATTTAATTCAAGCATTCTATCAACAAGCTCTACCATTTTGTCGTGCTGAGCTTTTTCGTGTTTATTAGAAAAGTCTATATTTATTATTGGAATACTTTTTAAATATGGTATATCATATCGAAGATAACCACCACTCATATGAGTATTTTCAAACTTTACCGAATATATATCAATAATTAATTTTGAATTTAATAAACCAAGCAAAAAATATGGCTCAATTTTAATTACAGTTAATAATGAAGACTTACCGACAAAATAATTATTCTTATCATATGCAGCTTGTATTTTTTTAGTAACTCTTGCAATTACTATTTTATTTTTAAGAAATTCATTTATAGCATTAAAAGAATAAATATCTTTTTCTATATATTCACCTTTCCATTCAATATAATATCTTTTTATATTAGATGTTTGTATTACTTTACAAAATTTATTTTTATCCTTTTTTTTAAGCTTCAAGTACTCTGATTCACTTAATTTGTGATTTTTGAATCCAGTTATTGATGTGCCCCAAATGAATTTATCATAATAGTTTGATAGTGGATTAGATTTTTTCTCGATTTTTGTAAAAAAATGTATTTTTTGCGATGAAAATGATGTTGAAATTAAATAATTATTCTCCGAATTATTTAATAATGATTGTTTGATTAATTCACTATTATTATCGTTCAATTCGCTGATATTTTGGGGGTATTTTATTTCAATAAAATTACTTTCATTTTTTTCATTTTGAAAAAAAATAAGTATCGGGTATATAGCTACTGAACCAAATACTTTTAATTTTGAGACATCAATTAGCTTTAATATTTTAGTTTTATTCAATAATAATTTCCTTAACATTATTCCAAAATCAGAAACTAAAAAAGCATTAGGGACAATATATCCAAAAACACCTTTACTATTTAATAAATAGCTTCCAAGTTCAATAAAAGGAATATATAGATTCCATTTTTCTTTAACAAGAGTGGAATTATAATTTTTTACTAAATATTTTAAACTATTTTTATCTAAAATTCTAAAATCAACATACGGTGGATTACCAATCACAGCATCAAACCCGCCATTATAGGATTTATTATCATTTGATTTATCATTTTTGACTTGCGATTCAAAAGCATTGGAAATTGGTATAAGAAATGAATTAATAACTGATTTCAGTTCTTCATTTTCTTGTAATTCATGTTTTATACGATTATTTTGTATATAATTAAGCACGTTATATAATTCTTTATCACTTTTTATTAAGGAAGAATTAAATTTCCTTTGCCATAAATGAGTTTGAGTATAACCGCGGTGTTTATCGTCATCTTTCACACGGGCAAGCCCGTGTGCTTCCTTTTCTTCCACGGAAGCAGTGGTTACGGAAGCAGTGGGGCTTGCCCCATTGCTCTTTATATCATCGCCTCCATCATTTATCATTTTATCATTACCGTCTTCATTTATCGTATTATCTTCTTTCACACGGGCAAGCCCGTGTGCTTCCTTTTCTTCCACGGAAGCAGTGGTTACGGAAGCAGTGGGGCTTGCCCCATTGCTCTTTATATCATCGCCTCCATCATTTATCATTTTATCATTACCGTCTTCATTTATCGTATTATCTTCTTTCACACGGGCAAGCCCGTGTGCTCCATTTTTGCCGGAATCAGCAAGCCCGTGTGCTTCCCACTTTTCATCGCTCTTATAACTAACGGAATGTTCATTATAAATATTTAATTCTCTCGCGGAAATTGATTTTATCGTCCTTACAATATTCGATAAATCCTTTTCATCACAAACAATTGCAATATGAATATGATCTTTACAAATATTCATACCCAAAATACGATAACCATATTTTTCACAAATATTTTTAATGCTTTTTGCAATGAATAACTCTTCAGCAGTACTAAGAATTCTCGGAGGCAACACAGGAGGCAATCCTTTGGCTTTTCGTCTATAATGAATCACACTTTCATAATCAATCATTCTTTTATTAACTCTTGAATTATAAGTTGCCCAAGTCAAATGGTATGGCTTTAAATTCTCACTATTTGTTTTATTATTTTGTTGATTTGCTTTTGATGACTTATTATCTGAACTTCCGACAAATACTTCAGGGAATTCTTCTTCCCAATCAAAAGCATTTATCTTATACATTTCTTCTTCATCGAACATAGAAACATCTCTGCCTTTGTAATAATCGGAACCTATGAGCGAATTACCACATTTAATATTATTCGAGAGGTCCGGCAAAGCACGTTCGGTAAATTTCATTTGATATTGTTTTATTATTCCGAGTGTTTCTTTAGTTTCATCTTCAAGAACTTTTAAAAGCAAGGATAATTTAGTAACCTCTACTGCCTGAGAATCAATATCTACACCGTAAATATTACTCAGCAAAATCCTTTTCTTTTCATTAGTAGTCAATTTATATTCGTTTTTCGAAACTTCATATATTCTTGCTTGTTTACCCTTTGCATATTTTTTAGGATTTTTACTGTATTTTTCAAAATGCCATTTCATCAGATAATCAAAAGCACCGAGCAGGAAAGAACCTGAACCGCAAGCCGGGTCAAGTATTCGTAATGTTTCCGCCTTTTTAAGAGTTCTTTTTTCGAGAAGTTTTCCGACAGTATTTTTAACAATATAATCAACAATATAGGTCGGAGTATAATAAACTCCACCTGCTTTACGGACTTCTGGTTTTTCTTCAACCTTAGCTTGATGACCGGCAGTAAGTCTAATTACTTTTCCGAGAAATCTTTCATAAACATGTCCGAGTATATCGGCGGGAAGAACGGAAAATTCATAAGGGCTATCGGGATAATAAAGTCTTCTGATAATATCATTTAATACCTTATCGTCAATTTGTAAATCCAAAGACCAATTATCGTAATCATCATTATTTTTATCTTTTTTAAAATGAAATAAACCTGAATTATATTTATCATCAGCCCGAAGAAAGATTTGTCTTAGATGAGAATAAACGTTATTTACATTGAGCATTTTTTGAATTTGTCCGTAATTTTCAATTCCTCTATCCTCACAAATGCGTAGAAAAACAATCCTGTCAATAGTTTTTTGAACAGCTTCGTTCAAAGCACGAGTACTAAGATTTTTATTTCTAAGAGCAATATTTTTAGCGAGCAATTCTCTCCATAATTCCATTTCATTAAGAAAAGCCGAATCGACCTCAGCAGTTCCTTTTTTCTTTTTACTTGATTCGGCAAATTTATCGAAAGACCCTTTGAGAATAGCATCTTTTGAAAAAACGGAGGCAATTTCGTCCCATTTTTCAATATAATCTTTATAATTAAAATACATTATACGTGCATTTGAAGCTTTATCTGTTTTATTTGGTTTTATTCGGCAATCGTAAACGGCAAATTCTTCAAAATCGGTTAAAATACTAAGAGGAAGTTTTGCCGACCAAGCGTATCTTCTGAGTTGATAAGCAGGATGAATATCTTCTTTTATATTAACGGAAGGCTTTTTAGCTTCAAGGAAAAATTTACGTTGCCCGCCAATTCTGAATGAATAGTCAGGTGCTTTGGTAGCTAAACCGACTTTAATTTTATCCTCATGAATAACATCTTTGTATGCTTCAGCGTGTCCTTGTTCATTATCGACATCCCAGCCGAGAGCTTTGAACAATGGATTAATAAATTCAAGCCTAACTTGCGTTTCGTTATAACTTCCGCTTTTATACTGCTTTTCGTTGAATTGAAATCTTTTAATAAGTTCAATAATAATATCAGGAACTTCCATAAAATTTTTATCAATAATGATGTTTTAATTTATTAATAATGCAAAATACAAAAAATTATTATTATTTACACCTCTCGTTAAAAACATACAGGCAAGCCTGTATGCTTCCTTTTCTTCAACGGACATATTTTCCGGAAGCAATGGGGCTTGCCCC
>CAZVPQ010000272.1:0-4160 GCA_964628675.1 uncultured Hyphomicrobiales bacterium
ACTAAATTAATTTTTGTTGAAACGCCCGGTAATCCTACTTTGGTTATGTCTGATGTTCAAGCAATTTCTGATATTGCAAAACCCAAAGGAATTAAATTGGCAGTAGATAATACTTTTATGAGTCCAATTCTACAACATCCTTTTAAACTCGGAGCCGATTATATTGTTCATAGTATGACGAAATTTTTAAATGGTCATGGTGATGTTGTTGCCGGCATGGTGGTTGTTAAGGAAAAGGAAGATTATCCTAAATTCAGAAAAGTTTTAAATCATATCGGTGGAGTTATCGACCCGTTTAATTCTTTTTTGGTTCATCGTGGAATTAAAACTCTCAAAATCAGAATGGAAAGACATAATAAAAATGCTATGAAAATAGCTGAATATTTGGAAAATCATCCAAAAGTTGATTGGGTAAGATACCCGGGTTTAAAAAGTCATCCACAATATGAAATAGGTCAAAAACAAATGGACGGTCCCGGTGGAATGATTTCATTTGAATTAAAAGGTGGATTAAATGCCGGTAAGATATTAATGAATAATATTGAAGTTTGGCAATTGGCTGTTAGTCTTGGTGGAGTAGAATCCTTGATTCAACATCCTGCATCAATGACTCATGCTATTATGCCAAAAGAACAAAGAGAACAAGCTCAAATTACAGATGGTTTAGTTAGATTATCGGTAGGGATTGAAGATGTTGATGAGCTTATAGATGGTTTAAATGCCGGGTTAGATAAAATATAGTATTTTATAGTTCAAAATTAAAAAACAGTCGTAATATTATTGCGACTGTTTTTTTATCTTTGTTATTATCAGTATGTTACGGTATTTTTAAATTTATTTTAAGTGAAATTTAGATTTTTTCATTTGATAATTGCAAATTATATTACATCTTTTATACTTATTGTTTATAATGTTTTTCTCTTTCTGTAATCTTGTGTTTTAATTCCATATTTTCTTATTTTGTTGTGTAAAGTTTCACGACTGACACCAAGATGAACAGCTGATTTGCTGACGTTCCCGTTTAGCAACGCAAGTGTTGCTTCTATTTTCTTTTTATCAACTTTTTGCAAATCTTCTTTTAACGTTTTATCATAAGAAATTGCAGTTTCTGTTTTTAAGGATTGTTTAAATGCTTGTCGAGTAGTTTGCATAATTTTATGAATATCAGTAGTTTCAATTTGGTCTTTTTGTGAAGTTTGCAAAGCTAATCTAACAACGGAAACCAATTCTCTGATATTGCCGGTCCAGTTTTTTTCTTGAAGATATTCAATTGCTGAAGGTGAAAACAATCTACTTTGATTATTTTGATTATTGTGATTTTTAATATAGTATTCAACAATATCCGGAATATCTTCTTTTCTATCGTTCAAAGGAGGTATAAATATTTCACATTCTCTTAAACGATGGAATAACTGCTCGCGAAAATCAGAATTTTGCATTGCTTTTAATAAATCCTTATCAGTAGCAGAAATAAATCTGACATTTATCTCTTCACCCTCTGTAGATCCTACTTTACGTATTATTTTTTCCTCGATAGGAATAAATAAATTTGCTTGTAAAGGCATAGATAAATCGCCAATTTCATCTAAAAAGATAGTGCCTTTGTTAGCTTTCTTGAATAATCCTTCTTTATTAGCATTTGCTCCTGTAAAAGAGCCTTTGTTATGACCAAAAAGTTCACTTTGAAATAAATCACGAGGGATATTTGGAATATCGACAGTAACAAATGGGAATTTGGAACGACGACTAATTGCATGCAATGCTTTTGCAACAAGTTTTTTTCCTGTCCCTGTTTCGCCTGTAATTAATACATTGAGATCGGTTCTGCCATATCTAACAATTGCATCACCTATTTCAAGGATAGTTTTACTTTTGCCAATTATACCTTGTGATAATAGGAAAGAACTAATCTCTTTATCATAACCTTTTGCCCCGTCAAGTTGAAAAGAACTATCTAAGATTTCCTTAATCTTTGATTTATTGATAATACTTTTTTCGATAAAGTTTATTGCACCTAATTTAGTTGCTTTAACGGCAGTCGCAATGGAACCTTTTCCGGAAATCATTACAATTGATAATTCAGGGTAATTTAACCTGCAATGTTCTAAAACGTTTATACCATTGATTGAAGAATCGGGACCAAATTCAATATCAAGTAACACTACTCCAATATCACTATGATTACTATCAAGATAATTTATCGTATCGTGGGGGTTGGATAATATATGAGTATCATAACCGTAGGACTGTACAATGTCAGCAATAGTTGTACAATAATCATAATTATCATCAGATATGAGAACTTTCATAATAAATACCTAATATTTATTTTACTGTATTCGAAGGATTTTCACCTTTTTTTAAATAGGTTTTCTTGTTTTTTATTATTAATGAATCCAATTTACTCTTTAAATCTCTGAATTCCTTGCTACCAAATGTTTTAAATTTCGCGTTCCATATAGCTCTTGCCGTTGAGTTTAACTCAGGATTGATAAATTCAATAAAATTTGAAGTATCTGCAAGAACATTTAAGGTTTGAATTTTAAGGAAAATTGATTGAGACTCTTTAATTAAGGAGCAGAAAATTTGTGGACTAATTTCCCCGATTTCTTTGGATTTTATTTGTTTATTTTTTCCTGCTTGTGAAATTTTATAAAGTTTAAATTTAGTATCAATTTTATAACCGGAAATTAAATTTTTCTTATAATTCATTCCGCCCCACCTAAGTTCAACTTTATCCATTTTCCCATTTTTTAAACATTCGGGTTTTTGGTTATTAGCCGTAGAGCATGCCAAAAGAGCTAAAATCAGTATATTGAATATTGCAATTATTTTTTTCATTTTTTACCTCAAAAATATAAACCATTTAAGATTTCTATTTATCTCAATTATTAAATTTAAGAAACTTTTCTATTCTTTCTAAACATATTTCTTTGCCAAGCACTTCCATTGTCTCAAACATTCCGGCTCCTGCGGCTTTGCCTGTTATCATAAGTCTTAGTAATTGTGCAACTATTTTGAGTTTGATTTCTTTTTTCTCACAATAATCTTTCGCTAATTCATACAAAGCATTATGAGTAAAATCCTCTGTATTCTTGAGAATATCTACGAATGGTTGAATAATCTCCTTTGAATTCTCTTTCCATTGCTTGCGTAAAAATTTCTCTTCGTATTCTTTGGGTTCGTAGAACATATAACCGGCAGTTTCGGGGATTTCGTGAATAAAATTCACTCTTTCAATAAACATATCAATAATATGCTCTAAATATTCTTTATCTTTATATGGAATACCTTGTTTTTTCAAAAGATCTTCCAGCATATCGACTAATTCATCTTTGGGTTTGGCTCTTAAATAGTGTGCATTCATCCAATCAAGTTTTTGCAAATCAAAGACCGCCCCGCCTTTATTTACTTTTTTGATATTAAACATTTCGATTAGCTCGTCAATTGTATATAACTCCCTGTCGGCAGTAGGATTCCAACCAAGCAGAGCAATAAAATTAACAAATGCTTCTTTTAAATAACCTTTTTGTATAAAATCTTCAACTGCAACGCTTCCTTGTCTTTTACTGAGTTTAGATTTATCCTTGTTCAAAAGCAAAGGCAAATGTGCAAATTGTGGCAAATCCCAACCGAAAGCATTATATAATAAAATGTGCTTAGGTGTTGAAGGAAGCCATTCCTCGCCTCTAATAACGTGCGTTATTTTCATTGAATAATCATCAACTACATTTGCTAGGTGATAAGTCGGGAAACCGTCGGATTTTAACAATATTTGGTCGTCTATATCTTTGCAAGGCACGGAAATATCACCGCGAATCAAATCCTTGAAAGTAACAAAACCATCTTCCGGAACTTTTAATCGGACTACATAATCAGCCCCGCTATTCAACAATTTCTGAGTTTCTTCCTGTCCCAAAGTAAATTGATTTTTCATTTGTTTGCGATTGTATTGAGTGCCGAGTTTTTGCTCTTGCTGTTTTAATCTTTGCTCATTTAATTCCTTTGAAGTATCGAAAGCATAGTAAGCATTACCATTTTCGATTAACTCATCGCAGTATTTTTTATAAAGTTCCAATCTTTCGGATTGAACGTATGGACCGAAATCGCCACCTTTTTTTAAATCTTCATCGAAATCAATTCCCGCCCAATTCAAAGAA
>CAZVPQ010000273.1:0-4146 GCA_964628675.1 uncultured Hyphomicrobiales bacterium
CAGAGTTGGGTAATCTTGAGATAGATAAAATAGAAAAAATCAAATTAAAAGATACTTCCCCTATTTAAGTGAGAAAGAAAAGTTAGAATTTTGGATTAAAGTTAGAAAACCATTTGAAGATTTTGATAATTTTGTTAAGAATTATTATAATAGCAAACCCGAAATTATTAGTTATATGTATAATAATATTTTGATTTCAAAAGGTCTCATTTTAAGTTCTACAAAAAAAGTGATACGCAAAATAAGACAATCTAATGATACAAGCGTTATCAATATTCTTGATAGATGGGAGAAAACAAAAAGCTATTGGTTATGGTTGATTCAAAATCAAGGGAAACATCATATTAATATTGATTCTATTGCTGATATTGCTAATAGTTTGGAAAAGGAATTATCCCAAAAATCCCAAGATTTCAAAAAGGCATTCAAATCGAAAGCTTTGACTTGGATTGATGTTCGGAATTCTTTGTCGCAAGATGAAGCCGCAGTTGAAATTGTTAGATTTGTAGATAATAGAATTGATTCGGACAAAGTTTATTATGCCGCTTTGATTACAAAATATAATTCTAAAAAACATCCTGATTTAGTTATTATAAATAATGGCAAAGACCTCGAACAAAAATATGTAAAGTTATATGGAAATTTAGTTAAAATTTTAAAAATTCAACCTGTAAAGAGGAGGACTTCTCTTGAAGTTGAATTGATGAAAGCTGACCAAAATTTATTATACAATATGTTTTGGGCTGGTATTCAAAAGAAGTTAGAAGGAATAAAAACGGTTTATCTCTCTGTTGATGGGGTCTATAATTCAATTAATCTTTTAACATTCAGAAATCCTAAGACGGAGAAATATTTGTTAGATGAACTTGATTTGAGAATTGTTACAAATACAAAAGATTTGGTTGAATATAAAAGAAGTAAAGCAAGAAAATCTAAAAGATTTGTTGAGTTATTCGGAGATCCCAAATATAATTTAAATCCGAAACTTCCCGATAGAATTCCAACATTGCCCGGGACAAAAGTAGAAATTGAGAAGATAGCGAAAATGATGGTAATGAAGAATTGGAAAGTTGACGAATATTTGGGAGAAAGAGCTTTGGAACAAACTGTGAAAGCTGTTGATAATCCTACAATTTTGCATATTGCTACTCACGGTGTATTTTTAAAAAATGTTAAACAGGGCAAAAATAATTTACTTGGAACGAGTGGTAAACATTTCGTTGAAAATCCCTTACTGAGGTCTATGCTTTTGTTTGCTGGAGCTGAGAATAAAGAAGATAATTCATCTAACACTAATGATGGCAAATTGACTGCTTACGAAGCAATGAATTTGAATTTGGATAATACAGACCTTGTTGTCTTATCTGCTTGCGAAACAGGACTTGGTGAAATTCAAAATGGCGAAGGTGTTTATGGTTTGCAAAGAGCTTTCCAAGTGGCTGGTGCTAAATCATTGATAATGAGTTTATGGACTGTAAGCGATGAGGCTACTCAAAAGTTGATGACTACCTTCTATAAAAAAATGTTGAATGGCGAAAGCAAACGACAAGCTTTCAGAGAAACACAAATTGAACTGAAAAATATTTACCCTGAGTTTTATTACTGGGGTGCTTTTGTTATGATAGGTCAATAATAGATTATCATGAATAATTATGAACCAAAAGATAATTACCCCGATTATATTGAAGCTATTTTCAAGTTTAATATTCCAAGCGGTCAAATTCCTCTTAGATTAGATGTATTTCTTACGAATTCTATTAAAAATGCTACGAGAACAAAAGTACAAAAGGCTATTGATGCGGGAACAGTAACAGTTAACGGCAAAATTAAAAAAGCGAGCTATAAAATTCTGCCCGATGATAAAATTGTTTGTAAATTGATGAAACCACCACCAATGGAGCTTGTACCGGAAAATATAAAACTGGATATAGCTTATGAAGATGATACTTTATTAGTTGTTAATAAGCCTGCGGGGATGGTTACTCACCCGGGATTTGGAAACAGATATGGTACATTAGTTAATGCGATTTTATATTATCTTGGGCAAAGGGAATCTATTTCTATTGAGGTTGATGATGAAGAAGAAATTGAAGAATCTAAAGTTTTCGCTAGCCAAGATATACGACCGGGTATTGTTCACAGATTAGATAAGAATACTTCGGGTTTGTTAGTAATTGCTAAAAATTCTATTGACCATTCCAAATTAGCTGAGCAGTTTCACGATAGGACTATCGAAAGGTTTTATTATGCATTGGTATGGGGAAATTTGAAAGAAGACGAGGGACATTTTGAAGGGAATATTGCCAGATCGCCGAGAGACAGGAAGTTATTTACAGTAGTGAAAAAAGGTGGCAAAACTGCATATACTGATTATTGGGTTTTGGAACGATATGATTTTTTGACTCTTGTGAAAATAAAATTACGTACAGGCAGGACTCATCAAATTAGAGTTCATTTCTCATTTAATAATCATCAGGTTTTTGGTGATGGTGATTATGGAGGCAGAGCTATTCTTTATGGTGGGAGCAATAAAAAAAATAAGGATTTAGCGGGAAAATGCTTAAAAATTGCAAAAAGACAAATGTTGCATGCAAAGATATTGGGTTTTTCTCATCCTGAAACTAAGGAGAGATTACTGTTTGAATCGGAGTTGCCCGATGATTTCACAGAAGTGTTGAATATTCTCAGAACTAATGCTATACAATAAATGGAGAAAAAAATGCTAACTAAAAAAGCAATCACATCAGTTGAAATTAATAATGATTTATCTAAAAGATGGAGCTGTAGAGCTTTTGATAAAGATAAAAAAGTATCAAGAGAACAGATTATAGCATTGTGCGAAGCCGGACGATGGGCACCCTCTTGTTTTGGTGATGAACCTTGGCGTTTCATAGTATTTGATAAAAAATATAATGAAAGCAATTATCAAAAAGTTTTTGATTGTATTGGAGAATGGAATCAAAAATGGATGAAAAATGCTCAGGTGATTATACTTGCTTTGTCTGACAAGAATTTCAGAAAGAATGGGAAAACTAATCGTTGGGCTCAATATGATACGGGAACGGCTGTTGAGAATATTGCTATACAAGCGGTAACTATGGGGCTGATGTCTCATCCGATAGCAGGATTTGATGACGTTAAAGTTATGAAAGAGTTTGCAATTCCCGATAATTTTATTCCTATGTCTATGCTTGCTATTGGTTATCAAGCTGATGAAGATATTTTAGAAGACGAATTTAAAGAAGCTGAAATTAAAAATAGATTTAGAAGACCTTTGGGTGAAAATTTCTTTGATGGGGCTTGGAACAAACCGATTGCATGATTAAAAACCACGAGGTTTAAATTCCTGATTGTATAATGGAGTAAACTCATTAGGATTAGTGAATAGTGATTCTTTATACATTTTAATAGCTAATTTACTTATTGTGGTTGCAGATAATTCTTGAATTGCTTCATAAGTGATTGCGTCATTGAATTCTTTTGCACCGGGACCACAAAGCAGACTTGTATGTTTGATTTTTTGATTAATCGTATCCTTGTCTAACAATTCAATTTCAGATAAAGGATTTGCAGACAAATCGAATTGTTGTATGTAAATTAAATCTTTAAATGCAGGAATTAATGATATTATTTCTTGTGCTTTGAGTAGTATTGCAATCTCAATTACATTAAAAGCTAAGGCGGATAAGGTAGGGACGGCAATAAATTCAGGAGCTTCGCTATTAAGATTTTCTTTAAAACATAATGCCTTTGCAATACTGACTCCAATTCGTAATCCGGTAAAAGAACCTGGACCGCCTGAGACTGCCACGGCATTAATATTATTAATTGATAAAGTATTGTCATCTAATATTCTTCTAACAAATTCAGCATTCAATTTGTCGTGAAGATTATTGCCATAAACAGAATAATTCCCGATAATAGCGTTCCCAACACTAAGAGACACAGCACAGGTTTTACCTGATGTTTCAATAGATATTATTTTAAAGTTTTCATTTTTCATAATATAAAAATACGAAATTCTCTGAAAAGTAAATAAAGCTAATGTTTTTCTAAAAGTACTAAGTGTCGAATATTAAAGATTCTACATTATAACTCACCTTACGCAAAACAACAAACAAAATTAAACAAAAATTATTAGATTTG
>CAZVPQ010000274.1:0-4055 GCA_964628675.1 uncultured Hyphomicrobiales bacterium
TAGATTTAACAAATTTATTAACAACAATTAATATTATTATTGTCAAATGATGAATTACTAAGAGTAATATCGAAAAGAGAAAATAATGGCAAACTTTATCTATATCATAAATTTAATATCTAAGAAGATAAAATCATTTATAAACATTCAGCTATTTTCTTATTTGGCTATAATTACAAATTGAGTACGCCTATTTTTTGCTCGTCCTTCCTCAGTTTCATTAGTAGCGATAGGTTTAGAAGCACCAAATCCACGGAATCGCAATCTAAAACTTTCGACACCTCGCTTAACTAATGCTTCTAAAACAGCTTTAGCTCTTCTTTCCGATAAGTCTTGATTATAATCTATCCCGCCAATATTATCGGTGTGTCCTTGTATTTCGAGCCTAACACGAGGCAAGGATAACAATTTATCGGCAATTTCATCTAATACATTGAAGGAATTAGGTTTTACTTCCGCTTTATCGAAATCAAATAATATAGGTCTTGAAAAAGCTTTGCCCAAATCGTCCCAATCAAATAAATCCGAAGAATCATACCAAGTATCGGCAATCAATGTGTCTTTTCGATTTGGAACATTGATAAAAGTTTCTACATAGTGATAACCCCAGTACTCAGGCGGTTTGTAAGTGATTTTATAATAATAACGAAGACTCATATAAATATCACGGAAAATATTTATTAAATCTTCTTTAGTGTATGCTTTGTAAAATTTACCACCAGTATATTCAGCCATATATTTTAAATTTTTATCTTGTGAATATCCGAAAGCCACAGCAAAAATAAATATATGGTTTTTCTTAGCTTTTTCAATTAAATCACCGATTTTGGTTTTGGAATAATTATCATCTCCATCAGTAAAAACTACAAGAACACGTGGGGTAGTAGAATCAGTTTTTTCAAATGTCTTCATTGATTGCCACACGGCATCACGCGGAGCAGAAAAAAGTCCTATTCCTTCGTCTTTTTTATTCTTAAATAATTGTAGAATTTTTTTCTTGCTTTTAGTCAGAGGAACTTTAGGATAATAATCTTTGTTAAAAGAACTAATTGCTATTTTATCATATTTCATCTTTAGGTTGACAAATATTTCCGTGCCTTCAAATAATGTTTGCAATACGCCGGTCATTGAGCCGCTATAATCGATCGTCAAAGCAATATTATACGGAATTGAATCATTTGCACCGTATTCTCTAACGGTGAAAGTATCAATCGGGAATGGACCTTTTATGATTTTTTTACCTAAAGTTTCTTGTAAACCTGTCCAATAATTAGCTGTTGTGTCTTTTAAATAAGGATTTGCCATATTTGTTATAAAATGTCCCAAGGAATCATAAACTCTTGCATATAAAACAACTTTATCAGGATATTGACTTATGTCGTGTCTAAAAATATCTGTAATCAATAAATTAACATCTGCGGAATCAATTGGTTTTGTCGAAGTAATATAAATAGGTTTTTCCGTGCTGTCAAAATCAAGTTCTTGAATTTCCTTCATTAATTCAAAACCGGTTTTATGTGTTGTTTTGCAAGCGGAGAGAAGAACTAATAAAAAAGCACTACCTACTATTAATAATCCTTTTAAATAATTTGATTTCATTATTTCTATTTTTAAATTCTACAATACTATTTAAGTAATAAATGCTTTTAAATAATTCCTTTCCACTCTCAATTAAAAGATAAATTAATAAAAAAAAAGATAATACCAAATTATGAATTAGAATAACTTGCAAATCAAGGTATATTTCTATAAATAATATATCTCAAGAGTAATTCTAATAAGAACAATAAACCCGCCGCTAAAGCAAATGGAAAAAATTCTTCGTTTTTTCTTGTAAAAATTGATACATCAACTTTAGTTTTTTCCATTTTATCAATTTCCTTATAAATCCTTTTTAAAGCCCTGTTGTTAGTAGCTCTAAAATATTTTCCACCTGTGATATTTGCAATTTTCTTTAAGAGATTTTCATCAATTTGTACTTTCATATTTTGCATTTGGGTTCCGAAAGGGGTTTGCACGGGATATGGTGCATACCCTTGAGTGCCAACACCAATTGTATATACTCTAATATGAAAAGTTGCCGCAATATCGGCAGCTGTTTCGGGAGAAATCAAGCCTGTATTATTTACTCCGTCTGTGAGCAAGATAATAACTTTGCTTTTTGCTTTACTTTCTTTTAATCTGTTGACAGCGGTAGCCAAGCCCATACCTATGGCAGTTCCGTCTTCAATCAATCCTGTCTTAAGCCCTGAAAAAAGATTGATTATCACATCGTGGTCAATTGTTACCGGGCATTGAGTAAAACTTTCGCCGGCAAAAACAACCAAACCTATTCTGTCGTCAGGGCGTTCTTTGATGAAATCAATGGCTGTTGATTTTGCCGCTTCCAATCTATTAGGTCTAAAATCTTGTGCTAACATTGAAGTAGATAAATCCAATGCCATAACAATATCAATACCTTCGGTTTTTACACTTTTCTTACTTGAACTTGTTTGTGGTCGAGCCAACACAATAATTATTAAACTTATAATTAATATTCTGAGAACAAATAAAATATGTCTGAATTTTTGTCTAAAAGATGATTTACTGCCCGAAAAACCCTGTATAGTTGAAACTTTAATTGTCGGGTCAATATTTCTATGTTTAAAAATATACCATACGATAAGTAGAGGTATAATAATGAAAAGATAGAAGAATTCGGGATTTGCAAAAATTAAATCTTTCATTTTTCACTCTCCAGAGAATTTTCATTTTCCTCTTTATCAATCTTAGCTATGTCAGATTTTATTTTTTCTTCCATATTCGAATTAATAGGGATTGTTTTTTTAACAAATTCTAAAGCATAATCAAAACACTTGGCATTAGTATCAGGCAAAGGTTTGAATTTAGCAAACTTAACAAAATCTGCCGTTTCGAATAAAGACCTAAGATTAGAGACTAAATCCGAATCAAATCTGTTTGATTTTAATGCTATAATTATCTCCGAAGAAATCATTTCTGTAGCATCAATTTTGATTTGTCTTTTAATATAAATTCTAATAATATCTGTCAAGCGTACATAATATTTTTTAGTATGCCCATTCTGCCAAAGTTTTTCGTTTTCTAATTGTTTAAGTGCTTCCAAAGCTAATACGTGTGGGGGAATACTTGGGTCGTAATCCAAATCCAAAATATCATTAGGTTTACGTTTAACATAAAAATAATATATTAGACCTAAAATTAATAATATACCGAGAACGATTGCAATATAAGGGAAATAATCCCAGAAATCCCAAGGAACATCAATGGGTTGTTTAATATCTTTTATGGCTTTGTTTGTATCGACTCTTACAGGATTAAATCTTACATTTATTGAGCGTGTATAAATATCAATACCTTCTTTTCCGTATAGAAATCTAATCGGGGGGATTGAATAATCACCGGCATCAAAACAGGTCAAGGTTATTGTTCGTTTTTGAATATATTTACCGGCACTTGCTATAGTATCAATTTTACTGCTATTTACAATTTCGAGATGTCCGATTGAATCAATTAGAGAAGACCAAGTTATTGGAATTTTCCTATTGCTTTGAACTTGCAATAACAAGTGTATTTGGTCGCCAATTAATACGTTATTTGTGTCAATCTCGGCGATAGCATTTACATTTTGAGAGTAAACATTAACATTAATAAAAAGTGCTAATATTGAGAAAACAACTATTTTCAAAAATATACTTTTCATAACTCAAAATTATTAATTTATCATTCCAATTTTAATACAGTTTTTAGACGTCTAAAAGCATAAATATTTTGTACTATTTTTTGTTTGATATGAGAAATTAAGAGTGAGTTTGATTTCTTCTGTGATTTCCATTCTGAACAAAGTTACCGAAACAAATTTTCCCACGACTTAAAAGTCGTGGCTATTCAGTCGTAGCTGTTCAGTTGCGAGGCTTATCTTTCTTTGAATTGCCACGTGCTTTAGCTCGTGGATTATAATTTATAGAAAAAAAAATGGCTTTAGCCTAAATAATAAATATTTGTCTTAAGCTATTGTGAAGTATTTAATATTTTAT
>CAZVPQ010000275.1:0-1539 GCA_964628675.1 uncultured Hyphomicrobiales bacterium
AAAAAAAAAACAAAATTACTTCGTTTAACCTAAACTATTAATTTGATATTCATTATCTTGATATTAATTTCAATTATAAATATTATTATTAATCATTTAATATTCCATACTGAAAATTAATTTATATCTATATTTCAATTTTCCCTTAATTTATTTTACCCGATAAATAATAATTCAACTAAAATGAAAATCGGCAACAAAATTATCAAAGAAAATTTAAACATATATGCAAAGAAATTCGGCATATTGATTTCTTGGCTTTCTGCTATTGCTTTGACCATAAAATTAGGACCGTTGCCAATATAAGTCATTGAACCGAAGAATACAGATCCAACAGATATTGCTTTGAGTAATATTTCGGGAATACCCGCTACTATTGTTCCTGTATGAGCCGCCGAAAGACCTGTTGCCAATGAATAAAAAGTAACTGCCGTCGGAGTATTATCCAGGAAACTGCTCAGTCCGCCGGTTGCATAATAAAACAATGTCGGTGTATTAATTCCCAAAGTCCTTGCATGAGTTTCCAAGAAACTAAGAACAGGAACCATTGTTATGAATATTCCTAAAAACAGAAATGCAACTTCGATTATTGGTTCCCACGAATAATGATTGGCTACCCTGACTTTCTGACGAGTAAATCTTAATGAGAGCAATGCCATCACTAAAATTACGAACTCTCTTATAAATGATAAATAAGTTCCTGCTTTCATAAATGGGAAAATATTTGAATTCAAAAAAGCAACTGATAATACTACTCCCAAAAGCCATACAAAATTCAAATTGCCTTTGATTCTAATAGGTTTTTTATCTTTTTTGGGCATCATTTCATGCAAATTTATTCCTTCCTTGTTCAAAAGAAATGAATCATACATATAATAAATGATAATCAAAGACAAATTGGCAAACAACCATTCGGGTGCCAAATGGAAAAACCATTGAAACGGAGCGCCCCTTAAATACATCATAAACAACGGTGGATCACCCAATGGTGTTAATAGACCTCCACAATTCGCAACTATTGCTAGAAAAAATAATATAGTATGCACTCTGTTTTTCCTTACCTTGTTTGCCAAAATAACAGGTCTTATTAATAACATCGCCGCACCCGTTGTACCCATTAAAGAAGCAAAAACAGCTCCTATTAGTAGCAGAACAGAATTTGTTATAGGCGTTGGTTTTATTGTCCCGCCAACGAATATACCTCCGGTTATTACAAACAAAGCTCCTAATAAAACAATGAATGGCACATAATCGAATAACATAGAATGTTCCAACTCGTGAGTCATACCCATTGCTAACAACCAAATGGCAACAGGAATTCCCAGAATCAAAGAAACAATTAACTTATTTTTATTTGATTCCCAAAAATGATTTGCCGCCAAAGGCAGAACAGCAATAGCTCCTAACATTAAAACGAACGGTATTAATGAATACAACGGTATCTCAATAATGTGTTCCATTTATTTCCTCAATTTATGTAAATTATAAAATGATAAAAATAGTAATATAATATTTACTGAACAAAATTATATTTACTGA
>CAZVPQ010000275.1:1639-4028 GCA_964628675.1 uncultured Hyphomicrobiales bacterium
TCGGAGGATTAAACTCTATTTGTAATAGATAAGTACCATAATAGGTACGTATTGAATATGTTCCAAACAATTGTTCGACAAGTTTGGATTTGCAAAATCTATTATTTTTGTTTGTAGTATATATATGCTTGAGCAATAAAGAATCCGTATTAATTTCAAAAGCTAAAATATGTTCTTTTCTTAATTTTGGGATAGTGTCTCTATCAATGTCTCTGATAGCAGATAAAAACATCGTTAACTTTGCCGGTGATGCAGTATCAATGGTAGCAGAATATTTTTTCATCGCAGGTGTCCACTTAGTTATATATAATTGTTTGCCCTTATCCCAAGTAACTTTTTCATAATAAACTACTTTTATTGAATCGGCTCTAAATATTGTTTTAGGGGGCAATTTCGTTGTATCTTCCCCACCTTGATTGTTTGAATTATCGCCAATCGGAATAGCATTTACATTCTTTTCTATACCGAGTACATTGTCATTGCAAGAATATCCCGCAAAAAGACTAACGAAAACTATAATTGCTATTATATATTTCATAATTTTCTAAAAATTAAATGATACACCGTAATTTAAATCGTATTTTCCATTATTAAATCTTTGACTTTGATACTTATAATACAACTGACTTCTTTCACCGGAGACAACAAATGAAATATTAGGATAAGGTGAATATTTGAGACCTATCATTCCACGACCGATATATCCAACATTTGTGATACCTGCATAAAGTTGAGCATAAGGCACAATGCCATAAAATTTCAAACTATTAAATGCATACCTCCCGACAATCCCACCGGAAGTGAAATTCGGTTGTTGTTGATATTCGTATAATTGCCCTTTGCTGTCAAGACCTTTAAAGGTTTGGAAAAATGTTTCCTGCCTATACTCTGCACCAAAAGACAAATTATTTGAAACTTCATAAAACAAGGTCATTGACGTATTATTCATCTTGTTATAATTAGCCGGATTAATTGTCGGAGCAACGTCAAACCAATTAATAAGACGGTTAACTTCAAGATTTAATCCTAAATCCGGTCTGACGTTAATATTGGAAAAATCAATTCCCGGAACAAATTTATCATTTGGAATATTAAATTCATTACTATTTATCTTGTTTATTCTCTCGCTTTCTATGTCGGCAAAACTCAAATCCAAGTTTCTGCTTTCTTCAGGGTTTTTAATTACTTCTGATTTATTATCCTTTTTTTCATCTTTTGTGATATACACATATTTAATAATCGGTTTCTGTTGGGCAATTGATTGTTGCGAATTATTTTTAGTTGCAATTTGTTTGTTGTCAGTCGAATTGCTTGTTACTACTGGAATATTATTTGATTTTTGATTATTCAATTGTTCTGTTAATTGTTGGTTTTGGTTTTGTAAAGAATTTATTTTGCCGTCCATATTATTTAGGAAAGGTTGGAACAATAAAATTACAACAACAGCTGTTGCCAAAGTGGAAACCACACCTGTAATTATTGGTGCTGAAAAATTAGACCAGAATCCGGCTTTTGCCGCAGTGCCAGCAGTCGATGCAGAACTTGAACCAACTGATTGATTAGCACCGGCTCCACCTGCAATTGGTGCCGCAAAACCAAGAGCAGAAAACAACTTCATAGTTGAGCTTGCACTTGGAGTATAAGCCGAAGTATCATTTTTTACAGCTGATTTAATAGCGAGCTGTTGTTTCAATTCGGTTCGATATTCATCATTTGAAGCAAGCATTTGAAACAATTGCTCTTCTTCACCGGAACTCAAGGTGCCGTCTGCGAAATCGTGTATTAATCTTAATTCTTCCATAATAACCACCAAATAAGTAAAATTCTTAAATAAATTCCTGTAAATATGGTTGCAAAATATCTTTTATTTTTTGTTTCGCTCTGAAAACTCTTGACTTTGCATTCGTCAGTGTTGTCCCTGTAATCTCGGCAATTTCCGAATAAGGAAGTCCGTCATATTCTCTCAAAACAAAAGCCTCTCTATATTCAAAGTCAAGTAATTCCATCGCATATTTTATTAAATCCAATAGTTCCTTATTTTCATAATTAATCTGATTATCTATCGGAAATTGAATATTATCAATAGAAACCATTGATTGCTTATCTCTTTTAATATTCAAACAAAGATTCCTTGCGATAGTTATCAAAAAACCCGGAACATTTGTCAATTTATTATTTACGTTAACATTTTCATAAAATTTCATAAAAGTTTCTTGAAATACATCTTCTGCTTGCTCTGAATCATTAAACACCCTAAAACAATAAGCATGCACCAAAGATGAATATCTATTGTAAATTTCCTGAAATGCTTTTTCGGCAACGCTTTTGTCCTTATGTAGCATTCCTACAAGCTTCTCGTCCGAATATTTAGAAAATTTACTCATAAAAT
>CAZVPQ010000276.1:0-4023 GCA_964628675.1 uncultured Hyphomicrobiales bacterium
TAAAAATTTTAATCAAAAAAATATATCTGTTTCACTATATCGACCATTTACAAAGAAGTTCTATTATTTTGATCGTCATATAAATGGAATGATTTATCAATTCCAATCAATTTTAGGTTTAGGCTACAAAAATACCTTGATAACAGTAAATAAAGGTTTAAATAATCTTAGTATGTTTTGTTTAGCTACAAACGATTTTGTTGATTTACATACTACAGGGGATTCTCAATGCCTACCTCTCTACCGTTACGACACAGACGGCAACAAACACGATAATATTACAGATTGGGGATTAGAACAGTTTCAGAGCCATTATAATAATCAAAATATTACAAAAGAAGATATTTTTTACTATACTTATGGAGTCTTGCACAATCCTGTATATCGCAAAAAATATGAACTGAATTTAAAGCGTGAGTTCCCAAGATTGCCATTTTACAAAAACTTTAATAAGTGGCGGGATTGGGGTAAAAAATTAATGGATTTGCATATTGGCTTCGAGCAAGTCGATAAGTATGCCTTAAAGATTGTTGACAACGATTTTGATAAACCGAGAACACCTACAGCCAAACTGCGAGCCGACAAAGAAAACGGCATAATTATTTTAGACGAGAAAACCTCATTAACAGGAGTCCCGGCAGAAGCTTGGGAATATAAACTCGGTAATCGTTCCGCATTGGAATGGATATTAGACCAATACAAAGAAAAGAAGCCGAGAGACCCGACAATAAGAGAAAAATTCAATACTTACAGATTTGCTGACTATAAAGAGAAGGTTATTGATTTATTGATGCGGGTGTGTACTGTTAGTGTTGAGACGGTTAGGGTTGTTAAGGAAATGGAAAAAGAAAAAACCTGAAATTCCTACAACGTATAAAGCCTCTATCCGAATTAACTACAATATAGATTATTGTCAACAAAGCAATTATCCAATTTGTTTATTGCCTAATACTGATTTTTAGATTCAAATATCAAAAAACATCTAAATTATCAATAAATTATTTTAGCATTTTACAAAAATCATATACTTTTTTTAAAAAATAAACAAAATACACAAAATACACACCTTTTTGCATACAATTCATCTTGTTTTGTGATTGTTATTCCAAGAAATAATTTTTATGAACTAATATAAAGGGAGTTTATTATGAATAATTTCTTGGATTTAACAGAGCAACAACAAGAGTTGTTGAAATCAATTTTCGGAGCTTCATTCAAAGAAGTTTTTTCGGAATTGCAGCAATTAGCAGTCAAGACAGAAGGTCAAACAAATGAAAAGCTTTTTGACAATAAATCAGCAGCAAAGTACTTCAACGTAACACAGCAGACGCTTTATAATTGGCGTAGGAACGGCGTATTATCATATCATAAACGTGGTGGCAAAATCTTATATAACGTAGATGATATGAAAAGTAAGTCAAAGTTTAATATCTCTTCAAGACTTCGGAGATCAAACATAAAGGGAGGTCGCAATGTATGACAAACGAAGCTCAGCAAATAAAACGGTTAATACAACTATTTCCGTTGAAGAATTTAAAAGGCAAACTAACAGCGGGTTTGATTTCTTTGATTATATTATGAGAAAACATAATGTAATCCTAAGACAGAATAATAATTTCCAAATATTGAATCCGTTTTATGATGACACACACGCAAGTATGTCAATAAACAGAAAAAACGGAGAATACCTTTTTTACGATTTTGGAGATGAGCAATACAAGGGCGATGTTATTTCATTTGCAGGTTTTTATTACAATCTAAATCCTAAAAGCGATTTACCTGAAATCTTAAAAAGAGCTTGCCAAGATTTAGGTATTAATGGATCTAATGAAGTAAGTGCTAATAAGAATATAAGGGCAGTAGTTAAAACTACATCAGAGAACAAGACAAATGATTACAATATACTTAAATTTAGAAAATACAATAAAAATGATTTGCAATTTTGGGGACAATATGGCATTTCCGAGAGCATTCTAAAGAAATACAGAGTTTTTCCAATATTTGAAATAATCAAAGATAAAGACCAAAACACAAAGATATTTCTTTACAAATACAAGCCAGATGATCCTATGTATGCATATATGGCTGATGACAGGTCATTTCAGGCATATCGTCCTAATAATAAGAAATATAAATTCAGATGGTATAGTAATAAACCGGATAATTTCATTTTCGGCTTCGAGCAATTACCTGAAACAAGTAATTATGTTATTCTTACAGGTGGACAAAAAGATGTTTTGAGCTTGGTTTCTCACGGTTTCCCTGCCATAACATTAAACAGTGAAACTGCGAAAATACCTGTTTGGTTATTGTATGAACTAAAAAAACGTTTTGAAAGTATTGTAGTTTTATATGATATTGACGAAACAGGCTTAAAACAATCCGATAAACTAACCAAAGAGAATAAATTAGTAAGAATAGTACTACCAAATGAGCTAATCTCTTATGGAAAAGATATTAGTGATTATTTCAAAGCAATGATTTCAAAAAGCAATAAAGATATATTCAATATTGATTATTTAAAGGATTTAATTCATAAGACAATAAAGAATTATCAAAAAGAATTACAAAAAAACATATCAATACGTACAGCTAATCAAAGAATGAGAGACGCACGTAATCAACCTGATATTAAAATGTTAGTAGATGTTATTTGGATGACCGGCGAATTGCATTTGCTTTTTGCCGATACCGGACTTGGTAAATCAGCTTGGGCTGTTCAAATTTCGGATAGTTTAAGCAAAGGCAATAATGTACTTATCTTGAAAAATGAAAATAAGCTATTAAGGGTATTGCATTACGATTTTGAGTTATCTGATAAACAGTTTTGGAAAAGATATTCTGATATTAATTCGGAATATAAATTCAGTGAAAATCTATATATAGATACTATTAATTTAGGAGAAATGTTTGCAGAAAAGGATTTCAATGATTATGAAAATCTATTATTTATTAAAATTTGCGACGATATAGAACATACGCAAGCCGAAATATTAGTTATTGATAATCTTACATATTTGGATTCTCAAACAACCTCAGAAGTAAAGATAGCCCAAAAAGTAATGATTCGTTTAAATGAGTTAAAGAAGAAATACAGGCTTTCTATTTTAGTAATAGCTCACACGGTAAAAAAGTATTTTTCATCACCAATTACGCTCAATGATATGGCAGGCAGTAAGATGTTATCAAATTTTGCTGATTCCGTGAGCGCTATTGGCTTAAGTAGTGAGGATAGGAATTTGCGATATATTAAGCAATTAAAACCGAGTAGAAGTGCAGAAATCAAATATACAAAGGATAATGTAATAGTTTGCAGATTAAGAAAAGAAAACAGCTTTCTCGGACTTGAATTTGTTGAATTCAGTCAAGAAAACCATCATTTAGGCAATTACGAAGATAGGAAAACACCTGATTTATTACCTGAAGTAGCAGAAAGAGTAAATAGCAAGGAACCATATTCAATAATAGCAGAAAATTTAAATATATCGAAAGGAACGATAAGCAAATGGAAAAAGGAATATCCTGAACATTTCAATTCCGTTTCCACCGTTTCCATCGTTTCCGGAAAGGGGGCTTTAGGAAACGAGGAAACGGAAGGAAACGATAATATAATGAATAATTCATATAATTAAAGAACAAATCGAAAGGGAATTTGATATGAACTACCAAAACATTTACTGTTTTTACAACATAATTAGTAAAAATATTAAGTTAATAGTGGAATTTGTAATAGAATTCCTATTAAAATTATCTGTGATTGTTGTGATTTGTTGATTCCCGATGAAATTCGTTTAAACACTGTTGTAATTCGTTGAAATTTGTTTAAGCAGTGTTGCAACTTGTTGAAATTCGTTTAAGCAGTGTTGAAATTCGTTTAAGCAGTGTTGAAATTCGTTTAAACACTAGTGAAATTAGTTGAAGCATTATTAAAAAGTGCAGTAATTTAACAAAATTTAATAAATATTTATCATTTTAAAGGTGAAATCATGGAAAAATTAAAAAATAATTTCGAAAAAGAAAATA
>CAZVPQ010000277.1:0-3991 GCA_964628675.1 uncultured Hyphomicrobiales bacterium
ACTTCCTCAAGGTCAAGCTGAAAGGAAAAAGAGAGTTCTCAAAATGGTTGCCCAAATGGAAGATGAAGGATTCGGAGCTTGTACTAACCACTATGAATGCGAAGCCGTATGTCCGAAAGAAATATCGGTTAGATTTATTGCTCAAATGAATAGAGATTATATGCGAGCAAGTATTTTGACAAAAAAAGAAGCTTAATTTATTGTTTCTTTTGATTAATTATAAACCCCGAAAGGTTAAATCTATCGGGGTTTGTTTTTTTACTTTTCTGAATTGTTTTTCATATTTGTAATTTTTTAATGTTTATTGAATGATAATAATTAACTTTGTAAAATAATGTTATTTACAGGAGAATAATTATGCCTTTTATTAATTCAATTTCGGGTCTTAGAGCCACTCTTGGCGATAGTTTACTGCCTAATGTTATATCAAATCATATTGCGGCTTTTGATAAAGTTTTACCAAAAGGCAAAGTTGTTATTGGCAGAGACGGAAGACCTTCGGGCAAATGGGTTGAACAAATTGTTGTTGCTACTTTTACGGCTTGCGGTAGAGATACCATAAGTATCGGTATAGTACCGACACCTACGGTTCAATTGTCTGTTGAAGCTGGCGAAAATATTGTGGGAGGTATTTCTATTACTGCTTCCCATAATCCCGAGCAATGGAATGGTTTGAAATTTATTAATAAAGATGGTGTGTTTTGTGATTTAATAGAAAATTCAAAAATTTGGGAAGCGGAAAAATTTGCCAATTTCAATTTTATTAAAACACAAGAATTCGGAGAGCAATTTTATAATGGTTCTGCTATTGATAAGCATATTCAAAAAGTACTTGACATACCATTGCTTAAAGATGGAATGATTGACTCAATAATTGGCAAGAAATATAAAGTCGTTGTTGATGCTGTTAACGCAGCGGGTTCAGTTGCCATTCCGAAATTATTAAAAAAATTAGGTTGCGAAGTTGTTGAACTCTTTTGTAAAGAAAATGGATTGTTTCCTCATACTCCCGAACCAATACCTAAAAATTTAAATCTTTTAGCTGAAGAAGTCAAAAAACAAAAAGCCGATTTGGGAATTGCCGTTGACCCTGATGCTGATAGACTTGTCTTAATTGACGGTAACGGAAAGCCTATTGGCGAAGAAAAAACTATTGTTCTTGCTATTGAGTCGGTTTTATCTAATATTGATTTGTTTCTTACTGATAATTTTGAACCGATAGTCGTTGTAAATCAATCGACTACAAAAATGGTTGAGGATATTGCATCAAAATATAATGCCGTTGTTATGCGGTCAAGCGTAGGTGAGATAAACGTTGTTAAAACATTGAAAAAAAACAAAGCCATTATTGGTGGTGAAGGTAGCGGCGGAGTTATCCTGCCTTACTGTCATTACGGACGTGATTCTTTGGTTGGCACAGCTTTGATTTTATCATTAATGACTTCTAAATCAATGTCTTTGGAAGAATTATCAGATTCATTGCCGAAATATTTTATGTTTAAGAAAAAATGTGTTTTTAAAGGAAATTGGGATGAATTGTCAAATAAAATTGTAAATTTCTTTCCTAAGGGCAAAGTAATTAAAGGCGATGGAATTAAAATTATCTTTCCTCAAAGTTGGCTTCAAATGAGAGCTTCCAACACAGAACCTATTATAAGAATTATGGCAGAAGATGTTGATGAAAAAGAAGCTAAAAGACTTGTCAATATGGCTATGAAAATATGCAATAAAGCTTAATTCCTAAAAGATTTATTATTATATTGATTTCGCATAATAGCAAATTAGCTTATAATTAATCTTTGAAAACAATCCTGTTTTTCAAAGAAATTTCTTATTTTTGTTTCTTTTAAAAATATTTATTAGTTATTAATATTTAATGAGTTATGACTGAATTAGAACAATATTTCTCTAAATTTAGAGAAAACGTGATTGGTAATAGACAAAAATTTGAAACTCCTTTCGGCGAAAAAGAAATAATTTATGCAGATTGGATTGCAAGTGGCAGGCAATATGCACCCATTGAAGACAGATTGAAAAATGAGATTGCTCCTTTTATTGGCAATACTCATACTGAAACAAGTGTTACAGGAACATTAATGACAATGGCTTATCATAAGGCAATTCATATCATTAAAAAACATGTTAACGCTTATGAAAGTGATGTACTTATCTCTTCTAATTCCGGTATGACAGGAGTTGTTAATAAATTTCAAAGAATTTTGGGATTCAAACTCCATGAAAAATTGCAAAAATACGCAACTATTCCGGAAAATGTCAGACCAATCGTATTCATAACCCATATGGAACATCATTCAAATCAAACATCTTGGTTGGAAACTATTGTTGACCTTGAAATCATACAGCCGACTAAAGACGGCAAAGTTGATTTGGATAATTTAAAAGAGTTATTGGCAAAATACAAAAACAGAAAAACGAAAATTTCGGCGGTTACATCTTGTTCTAATGTTACCGGAGTAACCACTCCCTATCATCAAATAGCCGAAATAATGCATAATCACAATGGACTTTGTTTTGTTGATTTTGCCGCATCAGCCCCCTATATTGAAATTGATATGCACCCCGAAAATAATAATCAAAGATTAGATGCTCTTTATTTTTCTCCACATAAATTTTTAGGAGGTCCCGGTTCGAGTGGAGTAATAGTTTTCGATGCAAAATTATACGACAATAAAATCCCCGATGACCCGGGAGGCGGAACTGTTGCTTGGACAAATCCTTGGGGTAGCCATAGATATTTTGAGGATATTGAAGCTCGCGAAGACGGTGGCACACCTGCCTTTCTTCAAACAATGAAGGTTGCTTTGTGCATAAAACTAAAAGAAGAAATGAAAGTCGAGAATATTCTAAAAAGAGAGCATGAAATTTTAAATATCCTTTGGGATGAATTACCTAAAATACAAAAATTACATATACTGGCGGATAATATAAAAGATAGATTAGGGGCTATTTCATTCTATATTGAAGATTTACATTATAATCTTGCAGTAAAATTATTGAATGATAAATTCGGCATTCAAGTTCGTGGAGGTTGCTCTTGTGCAGGAACTTACGGACATTATTTATTGAATATATTGCCCCCTCAATCCGAAGAAATCACTAATAAAATAAACAGCGGAGATTTGTCTTATAAACCGGGTTGGGTAAGACTTTCCATTCATCCTACTATGACAGATGAGGAAATATACTTTATAATTGAGTCTATTAAAACCCTAGTAAACAATTATCAAGAGTGGAGCAAGTATTACGAATACAATAACCAAACCAATGAATTTGATTATTTGGGCGATTTCAATAATAACAAACTCTTAGTTGATTCTTGGTTTAGCAAGAAATTGGATTAAAAAAAGAATAAATATTATTATTTCAAGATTTTTAAATTTTAATCTAATTTTTACCAAAGTGTAATTTTATACAATACTCCTATTGAAAATCCATAGAAAATAAGAGGATTAACTCCATTATTTCTGTCGTTGAATGCATCGTAATCCTCTGAATCTCTCATTCCAATATTAACATTTACAGAACTATTTAATAAGAAGTCTTTACTGATTTGTAAAATATAACCTACTTTGACGCCCAAAGAATAAATGTTTTTTTTGACTTTGGTAATATTACCGTCTTTTTTAAAAGAAGATTCCCCTGCAAATATTCCTAACATAGGGTCCAGAAAAAATCCGTCATTATGACTATTAAAAACAGTCATATAGCCTACAGAAAAATATGTTATAGAATAAGATACATCCTCAACTCCACTATTCTTATCAGGAGTCCAGTTAATCGCTCCTAAAGTAAATTCTATAAGTTTTTCTTTGAAGATAGGAAATGTTATATTTATCCCATAAGTCATTGAGGGTTTGAATTTATACATAAAGGAGTTCGTAGGAATGTTAATCCCAAGAAATGGTCCAAAACGTAAATCTTTATGCCTTGTGGCTTTTGAAGGCAAAGTTAGACATAACGATAAAACAAT
>CAZVPQ010000278.1:0-3982 GCA_964628675.1 uncultured Hyphomicrobiales bacterium
TAATATTAAAAAGAAATCTAAAATATTATTTGATAAATTAATCGATATAAATTATAAGCCTAATATCATTTTTCAGCATAACAAATCAGCTCTTCTGATTTTGGATATGCAGGATTATTTTCTTAATAATAAGTCTCATGCTTTTATTCCTTCATCCGGAATAATTTTAAACCAAATAAAAAAATTAATTAATGCATATCAATCTAATGATTTATGTATTATTGCAACACAGCATATCAATACTGTAAAGAACGCTAAAATGATGAGTAATTGGTGGTCTGATATAATCACTAAAGAAAATGAATACAGTTCAATCAATCCCCAATTATTAAACTCTAATCCAATCATTATTGAGAAAACTCAATATGATGCTTTCTATGAAACTAATCTATATGAATTATTGAAAAAAAAACACATTGAGCAAATCCTTGTTACAGGTGTTATGACGCATTTATGTTGCGAAACAACGATAAGATCTGCATTTGTTAGGGGATTTACATCTTTTTTCCCCATAGATGCAACTGCGACATATAATTATGATTACCATCAAGCTTCTTTTCTCAATCTTTCTAATGGTTTTGCAGTTCCTGTCCTCGTAGATGATATTTTAAATCAATTCACTTAATATTATGAATTTAGAAGAAATAATTATCATTGGTGCCGGACCCGCTGGGATTGCTTCTGCTATACAGTTAAAACGTTATGGATACAACCCTTTGATATTTGAAATGAATGAATTTGGTGGACTCTTGCTGAATGCTAATCGAATTGATAATTATCCGGGTTTTCCTAATGGTATTTCCGGAATCAATCTTGTGAAATTATTCAGGAAACATTTTGAAAGATTTGGTATCAAATTATATAATGAAAAAGTAATTGATATAGATTATCAAGATGATTTATTCATCATAACTACAAATCGAAGAGTTGTAAGAGCAAAAAAAATAATTATTGCTACCGGAACCGTAGCTAAAACAGTTGACGGTTTGGAAATTTTACCATCTGCTTCTAATAAAGTTTTTTATGAAATAACAAAGATTTTATATAAAGAAAACAAGAAAATTGCTATCGTTGGCGGGGGAGATGCCGCTTTCGATTATGCTTTGAACTTAGCAAGAAAAAACACTGTATATATTTTTAATCATAGCAGTAAAATCATGGCTTTGCAGGACCTTGCCGATGAATGTTTTGCGAATACAAAAATCAATTATTTTCCTAATTCAATTATTAAAAAAGTAAACATTAAAGATGATTTGTTATTGTTGGATTGTGTAATTGATAATAATTGTCAAATATTTAGCATTGATTATTTTGTTGTCGCCATTGGGAGAAAACCATATTTAGATTTTTTGAATATGAAAATAAAACAATTCAAAGAAGAACTTATTAGTGCTAAAAGATTGTTCTTCATTGGAGATGTTATAAATGGTGATTATAGACAAGCATCAATTAGTGTTGCCGATGGAATTCGAACGGCAATGCAAATTTCCAAAATGGAATAAATTATGAAGTTGTTTTTTATTAAATTGCTTAATATTTTTAACAATATTAGGAAATATGAAAATAATAGCACGTGCAGGTAATGAAGAAATAGCTAATGTTTATTTAGCGAAAACAAATAGTGGGAAATATATTGAATTTGTAGAATCAGTTCAACCACCACTTCCTCGCGAAAAAAAATGGGTACTTATCATTTCTACTCTCTCGGGTTGTCCTATATCCTGTGCATTTTGCGATTGTGGTAAGTTCTATAATGGCAAACTTTCAAAGGAAGAAATTTTAGAACAGATTGACTATTTAGTTTCCTCAAGATTTTCTGACAATTATATACCAATAGAAAAATTCAAAATTCAATTTGCCAGAGTCGGTGAACCATCATTGAATCTTAACGTATTAAAAGCTCTCGAAGAATTAAAAAACAGGTATATCACTCCCGGAATTTTACCATCTATTTCTACTGTTGCACCCTTTGGAAGAGATGTTTTTTTCCAAAATCTTCTTGATATTAAAAAGCGATTATATAAAACAAATTTTCAATTACAATTTTCTATTCATTCAACTGATTATGTTCAAAGAGATGAAATTATTCCGATTAAAAAATGGGATTTTAATAAAATTGCTGATTATAGTGCATCTTTTTTTGATGATGGAGGAAGAAAAATAACATTGAATTTTGCTCTTTCAGAAGAATCTATTTTCGATATTAAAACTTTGAAACGTTATTTTAATCCTGATATATTCTTAATAAAAATTACACCGATTAATCCTACATATAGTAGCAAACACAATAAAATAAAATCATTAATCACACCTGAACAAAGTAGGGTAGAGTTGATAAACAAATTAAAAAATGAAGGCTTTGATGTAATATTAAGCATAGGAGAGTGGGAAGAAAATAAAATTGGGAGCAATTGCGGGCAATATATTCAAAGCCATTTAAATGCAAGCAATAAAATATCCAATGGATACACTTATGATATAAATATGAATAAAAAAATTGATAAAAGTTTAGAATCAATCAAACATCTAAGTATTTAAAATGATTTTTCGATTATATATAATTTTAAAGAAATCATTAATAACATTTTTCTTTGTATCGTTGATTAGTATTAATGCTTACAAAGTGTTGTCTCCTCCTATTACTCCGACTATGATTAACAGGTTTTTCGGAAGTCTTTTTAATGGTAAATTTGTCGGTATTTCAAAAGAATGGAACAATTTTGATGATATTTCTCCTAATGTATTCAGAGCTATTATTGCCGCCGAAGATGCCCGTTTTTTTACTCACCACGGAATTGACTGGGAAGCTGTGAAACAAACAATAAAATACAATAAAAGGCATAAAGGAAGAAAGAAAAGAGGGGCGAGTACTATTACCATGCAAACTGCTAAAAATGTGTTTTTATGGCAAGGTAGAAATTATTTTCGTAAAGTTCTCGAAGTTTATTTTACTATTTTAATAGAACCAATCTGGGGCAAAAAAAGGATTTTAGAAATTTATGTTAATATTGTTGAATTTGGTAATGGTATTTATGGAGTGGAAGCGGCGTCGGAAAAATATTTTCATAAATCTTCAAAAAAATTGACAAAATATCAAGCGGCATTATTAGCGGCAGTATTGCCTAATCCTCATCTTTGGTCGCCGGCTCATCCAACTAAATACTTATTAAAAAGAGTAAGATTTATTATGAATAGAATGAACGGTATTCGCATATAATTACTTCTTGTCTTCTCCCAAATGAATCATTATATATCCAATAAATGACCGTTATCTTTTAACCAAGTTTTATAAATCTGATAGTTCGGTTTTATTGAACTAACCACATTCCAGAATCTCTTAGAATGGTTCATTTCTAATAGATGAGATAGTTCGTGAACAATGACATAATCAACGACTTGGGGAGGTGCTATAATCAGTCTCCAACTATAATTCAAATTTTTCAAATTACTGCAAGAACCCCATTTCGTTTTCGCATTTGATATCTTAATTTGATTATAATTAATATTTAGTTTCTTTGCAAATTCTTGAGTTTTGGGAACCATATATTCATAAGCTTTAAACTTATACCAATTGATGATAAATTGCTTTGCTTGTTTATGAAATTCTTTATTCAAATATAATTTTTTGCCGTCATTCCTAAATGCGTGAATACTATCATCAAGTAAAATCAGTTCATAGTCTTGGTCTAAGCATTTGAAAATTTCGCCTGTTGTAAATTTCCTAATATGAATTTGTTTTTTATTTTTTTCAATATCTTGAAGTTTTTTTAAAATCCAATTAGATTTTTGATTAATTACACTATCAATTTCTTTTTTATTTGCTCTATTAGGGACTCTAACTATGACCAGCCCATCTCTTTTTATTACAATAGAATAGCTTTTTCTATCAGAACGAATTATTTTGTCAATCTTTATATCTGTCATTTAACATTAGAAAATTAATACAAAAACATTTTTTTAATTCACAAACTTATCATAAATT
>CAZVPQ010000279.1:0-3975 GCA_964628675.1 uncultured Hyphomicrobiales bacterium
AGTCTATTTTATTTGTCGATTTTAATACAAAGTTAATACCGCTAACGAAATCACCTTCCATTTTAGAAACTATTTTTATTGTTTTGCTTTTAGGTACAGTTCTATCTTCTAATAAACTCAATTGCAAAGAATCTACATATACATTATATTCACCCGGAGGAATTCCCATTTTATAGAAACTACCATCGGAAAAAACATTGATTGGTATATCCGCTCCGCTTAATTTATTCTTAAAATGTACCCTTACACCTGCCTGACCGGATTTAGCCGAATCGTCTTTTACTACCTCGCCCTCAACTACACCTGAGGCAAAACAAGGCACATCTATTGTCTTGAATGAATTAGGGTCGGCTATCATTGCAAATTCTTTGTACTTAGGCATCCACAAGGGACTCTTTATTGATGCTAAATTGACTTTTACATTTATTCTTTGCCCTACGGGTAGGCTATAAACTACCGCCGAACCTTTCGAATCCATTTTTACTTGACCCATTGACACTCTAACTGAAACGCCATGTATCAGGTATTCTCCCTTGTCAAATTTATCGTTGTCGTTTTTGTCAATGAAAAATCTAAAATTTGCCGCTCCGGTACCAATACTGCCGTAAGACTGCGAATTATCAAAATTAAATTCCATATTATTAGGATTAAAGCCTAACATTCCGCTTAAGCTCTGTGAATAATTGGGAGACGAAGATTCGCTGTAATTGGATAATGTTGAAGACCTGAATTGAGACAAATTCATTTGCAATGTAAGTCTTAACGAAGAATGACCATAAATCAAGTCTTTTCTATACATTGCATTGAAATTCAAATTTCTAAAAATTGATTGCTGAATTGATAAATTGGCATAAGTAAATCTATTTATTGTTGTATTGTAATTGGCACCAATCGTGAATCTTGTATTATCAAGAAAATCAAGAAATTTTGGTTTGTCTGAAAAATTAAAATTTATTGTAGGGTTTATATCCTGTCGTAAATAATTTTTCTGCCCGCTCATCTGATTCAAATATGCGGAATATCTTACTCCGAAATCAAATGAAGATAAATACATTCGCATATCGGAATTGACAATATAATTTACCGAGCTTTGCGTTTCAATACGCGATGAACGTAGCATAACATTAATTGGAAGTGCTCCAATTCGTGGTAAACTAACATTCAAATATATGGCATCATTGCCGCCACTTCGATTCAATTCCGAATAACCGTTGAATTTTGAATAGGAAATATTATAAGTTCCGTAATCATCTGACCATAGACTTAAACCACCACTCAATACCTTATTCGGAGAATAATCCGTGTTTAGCGTTAGATTGCCTCCAAATCGTACCACATTATGATTTAATATAGTAAAATCTTTGTCTTTATCGACTTTTAACACTTTTATTGAGTTGGTCATCCAATTAGTTATACCAACTGCTAAATCAGCTGTGCCTATGTATTTATCTTCTAACACCATTTTCCCACCGCCAATTGTATATTTAATTTTGCCCGGTGACAAAAAGTCAGACGGAACGGATATTACTTTTGCCTTACTGGCTAATTCTCCATTTGGTCCATAAAATTTAAGTGTTATATTATTATTTCCATATTTAACAGGTAAATTAAAACGATAATATCCGAGAGCATCTGTTTTTTGTTGAGCAAATAACTGTCCGTTAACATATAGCTCCACTTGCCAATCCGGAGCTAATTTGTCTTCGATAATCATCGTTGTAAAATTATAATTATGCTGGATTTTTTCGTTTGATATCTGAATTCCACTATATTGCCGTATATATAACGATAAATGGTTGAATGAACTTGCTCGAAAATTCGATGGATATATATTTCCAAATGTTATATTAGAAAGCCAGTTGTTATCGAAATCATATCTCCATCGCCAATAATTTCGCGAACTATTATATTGGCTGAACTTTGAATAAAGTCCTGTTGTATTGAACTGCACGTCGCCACCCAGCACTTGCAAACCGAAACTCGCTCCATACTGATAATTCATATTCCCGAGATAATAAGAAGTGCCTAAATTATAGTTGACTATGCCTCCGTTGAGCAAACTCCATTTCTTACCGTAAATAAGCGGTAATACTTTGTTTTGCAAATCTTTGGAATCAAGATAAGAATATTTTTTCTTTCGTTTATCTTGAAGTATAATTGGTAAATCCACTTTGCTTTCAATATTAACAATTAATGCCGATTGTATAATACGAGCATTTAATCCGAATATCTTGTAAAGCAAAGAGGGAAGTATGTAAATATCAAATTTAGTCTTGAAATATTCTTTTTTTGTAAATTCTATTTTCCTCTTGTTAAATTTAGCTTTATTGTTAGTAAAATCAATCTCAAATGTTGAATCCTTGGATATCAAATAACCGGATAAATTGTTTATCCCATTCGTAGCAATAAAATATATTTTTAGAAAAGATAATATTTGAATTAAAGGAATATATAATGAATCATTATAATAATATGTTGGTATATTTATTCGGTAATTGCTGTATGTGGTAATAAATCCTGCCTCTTCTGCACCCTTAGGTAAATTATTAGTCCCTTGCTGTGCATCTACTTTGATTGTAGCTATTTGAAATAATAAACATACTATTATTATCTTAATTAAATTCATATTTAGTTTTCATTGCGGCTTACTTAATCTCGAAGTCGAATGATTTTATGAATGGTTTAAAATCAAGCCGATAAGCCTCAGGCGTTGCACTTTGCTCATTAGTATATTTAATTTCCGCTTTGTATTTGCCGGGTTTCATCTTGCTTTTTTCAATTTGAAAACTCTTGGTTGTGGTCAAATAAACACTAAACGCTTGTTTTTGCTTATCAATAATATTTCCCGATTCATCGCTTACTGTCAGATAACAAGTGCCGAATGCAGGCGAATTCCCTCCTCTTACGAATTTTACAAAAAGATTAACATTAGCACTATCTGTAGTTGTGTACATTGACGGCATAGTTAACTTTGTATAAACTTTGCCCTTTTGATAAACAATAGCAGTTGCCATATTGATTTTTAAATTAATGCTAACAGCTACTTTGTTTTTAGATACTGCTGCCGTATCAATTTGCTTAACAGCTTGAACAGCAGAAGTAATTATTCGTGACCAATACACCTTGTCAGGTAAATTATTAACATTTTTAAGCATAAATCTGATTGTCTGCTCACCTTTGGGTTTTAAAATTATTTTTTTGGGGAATATTAATACATAAGGAACCAATGAATAGTCTTTTGCACTTACGGAATCATCAAAACGCGTATAAACATGACCCAAAGAGTCACAAGTCGGATATCCGTATTCTAATTTAACTTCAACTTCCTTTTTATCCTCCGTCGGATTACTAACCGTCATTTCTCCGGAACGCAATATGGGGTCAATATATACAGCCATTGGAAATACTTTTACTTGTGCAAATATCGAAATATTACATATCATAAATAATATTAACAATATACCTATTTTTTTCATTTCTTAAATTCCTTTTTTATTCTAAAAAATTATCAACAAATAATACAAATAGTTATTTTTGCAAGATACAGAAATTATTTAATTACATACCTGTATATTCTACCGTTAAGATTTGCCGTAATGAATGATTACCTATTCGGGCATTTCCCGCCGCACTTATACGGTTTACTTGCATAGTAACATAATATTTACCATGCCTTAATTTTTGATTACTATTGCAAAAAGTATGTTCATATCCCGTTCGGGGTCCCATTTTCCATATTGTATGAATTGAAACATCCGAAGTACTTCCATCATCTTTATGATTGCTTATATATATCCGGTTATTTTTATGCCCCGAAATAGTAAACCTAAGAGTTCCTCTCGTACTTTTGCTATCTCCTCGTGCAATTTTACCCAAATTAGTATCATTCGAAACGCTAACAGTCAAATAATTACAAAGTATCTCATCATAATTCTTTTTTTGGGAATAAAGCTCATTGTTTATACTCAAAAAAAG